>JAJRXT010000001.1 GCA_024276125.1 bacterium | reverse complement strand
TTTCCTCATCAAATATAAAAGGAAAAATTCTGTGCGTAAACCTGCATGGCGCTAATTGTCTCAATATCTTTTCGTCTATTTCAGTACCTAATAATTTGTGAGTAAAATATATGGTATAGTATATTTTAGGGGTTAAATTATATGTTTTGGCAAGAGTTATAATTTTGTCCCAATCCAGCTTATGCTTAGGATCGGATACAAGCGGGTCTACGTCCCATAGGTCCTTTAGAGATAAAAACCAGTGACCGGATAAGTGCAGGCACAGGTGCAAAAAAAGATGTTCTCTGCAAGGTATTAGCGCGTTGTATCCGGCTAATTGGATTTTTTCAGCCTCCTGCCACATAAGGGCTGTATCAAAATTGGCCGAGTTCTCTGCCGGATATAGCGCCCAATGGAATTCAAAGCTTAATCCGGGCGCACGCATGCGTATATAATTGATATGAAAACAGCAGCAACGCAATAATTTATTATCGGGCAGGCGGTCTTCAGGCTGATATTCAGGCTGCATAATATCATTTATCAGGGGTAAATCCCGGGTTTTTATCAGCAGGTCTACATCGCCGAAAGCCCGTAATCCAATATCAGGATATATAAGCTGCGCCATAGCCGCCCCTTTAAGCAGCATAATCTTTATATTGTGTTTGTTAAAATGTGGGATTAGCTGCTTAAGTTCCTGATAATATGCCATATTAAGACTGCATACCCCTGCATATTCTATTTTTAGTTTGGATAATACTTGGGCTGGAATGCTTTTTTTGTTTTCAGGCCGTTTAAAATAATAGTATAACAGGCTGATTACATCATAATTGCGGGCAAGATAAAGCAACTTATCCCAATCTACCGGGCTAAGTAATGAATAATCAATCTTATGCCCGGTTGCTTTTTTGTCTGCCTTAGAGCTTGTAGCTTGAAATAACGCATTATAGTAGGGGGCAAGCTGTTTTTGTGAGTTTGCAGCCATAATATACCCAGTTGAAAAATTTTATATTTGGGGTGTTGCGGTTTATTGACCCCCCACCCCGAAACATACTTATTGATGAGTAATTTATGGAATTATAATTTTACTGTCAGGCGTTATTATTTTACTTTCCTCTTCCTCTTCTTCGGATATTTCCTGCTCATCATCTTTGTTGTTTTCCTTGACCCACTCAACCGGAATATCTTCTGTTTTTGCAATGGCTATTTTTTCTTCCTGAGATAGGTCTTTATCCTTTTGTATTTCTTGCGCTCTTTTGCTTTTGCGTTTTATCTCATCTAAATAGGCTTGGTAGGCATTTTTATCTATGACCTTATTTTCGATAAGATAATTAATTAAATTTCCCAAACCGGCTGAATTACCTTGAGCGGCATAAATTGCATTTATGGTTAGCTGTTGTAATTGCTGCATCTTTTGATCTATTTGGTTTAAATAGGCATTAAGCTCATCTTTACGAACAGCCGGCGAACGTTCGCCTTTACGTGTTTTACGAGTTAAATTACTCATTAAATCCTCCTTTTAAAAATATTATTAATTGCAAATTAGATAAAAAGTCCTCTTATTTAACAGAAAAAATATACTATTGTCAATCTTAATTATTGAGGCTTTTGCAAAACAACAGTCATCTCCGAATGTTTTTATCGATGTTTCGGCTTGGGGACAAACCAACATCGAAAAGTGTCTTTTTAGCCTGTCATTCTGAGGCTAAAAGCCGAAGAATTTCCCCCCGCAATAGCGAGTAAGATTCTTCACTCCACTCCGTTTTGTTCAGAATGACAAACATAAAACCTATTATAACCTGAGTTCGACATAAGAAAAATTAAAATGTTTTTATATATCAGCTAGTTGGTGTTTTGTATAGATTTGATTGACGTAAAATTTTTGTAGAAGAGTGACATATCCCCTC
>JAJRXT010000133.1 GCA_024276125.1 bacterium | reverse complement strand
TTATAATAATCAAGCGCCAGAGCATAATTTTTCTTAGCCTGATGAATCAAACCGATATTATTTAAACAAATCCCCTCGCCCTGTAAATCAATGATCTTTAGGCTAAGGGCTAAGCCCTTGCGGTAGTAATCGAGCGCTTTTTGGTATTCCTTCTTGTAGCGGTATAACTCGCCCAGATTAATAAGCGCCTGTTCCTTACCATAGGCATAATTTACCTCATCAAACAATTCTATAGCCAGCATGTAGTGCTCATGCGCCTTATCATACTGATTCCAGAGAGCATAAATTTTGCCTAACCGGTTTAACATACTACCCTGGCCCGCCTTATCACCATATTGCTTAAATAAAGCCAAAGCTTTAGCGGCGGAATCAAATGACTCGTTTATATGCCCGCGGACAAAATAAATGCGGCTTACCATGCTTAGGTTTCTAGCTCTAACGCTGATATCGGCCTGCTTTTTGGATAATTCCAGCCTCTCTTGATAACGTGACAGCAGGGTTTCATATACAGAATAAGGATAGCGCTCTGAACCGATATTAAAAATGGTAATATGCTCGTCGATTTTTCCTTTAGTTAAGCATGAAGTGAGATTTAAACATAATAATATGATGATGATAACAATGGATGTGATGTTTTTTAGAGGAAACATGGCTTAAGATTACCCCGTAATCGGCGGGATCAATAAATGAGGGTGGGATAAGTAACGTAACTTACGCACAATGAAATATAAAGCCATAAAAAATGTCAAATTCCAAAGCTCAAATGTCAAATGAATGACAAAATTCAAATGACAAAATAATACTTGAAAAATTAAGCCATATTAGATTCTTCATTTATGTTTTGGTATATCCCATACCGAAACCAATGCTCACTGTTAGATGTTTCTAGGTGTTTCGGCTTGTCTCAAGCCGAAACACCTAGAGGGCGCTTTTAAGCGCAAGACAAGCAGAAACATCGAAAAGCTCTTTTTTGTCTGTCATTCTGAGGCCGAAGGCCGAAGAATCTACTCTCATATGTGCGTAGATTCTTCATTCTGCTTCGCTTCATTCAGAATGACAATTAGCTTAACTTAATGGCAACGGGGCTTGTCCCCTCCCAAAAGAGCGGGCGGGGATGCGCCCCGCCCCTACAGAGCAATAAAAGCAATAAGTTCTTATTGAACTCACGTTAAATTACAGCCCCAGCCAGTTTGCAAGCTTAGTCCCTTTATTAATTATGGTCTCTGCTCTGGTAGGTCCTGTGGAAACAACAGAAATTTCCACTCCGATTAATTCCCGCAGGCGCTTAAGATAATTTATAGCCGCTGGAGGAAGTTTTTCCATTGCGGTAATACCCCGGGTACTGCTCATCCACCCCGGCAGCTCTTCATATATGGGTTTGCATTGTTCTACCGCCCTTAAATTAGCCGGAAAACGCTTTATACGCTGCCCCTGCCATTCATAAGCTACAGCTATTTTGATAGTCTCACTCTTGTCCAATACATCCAGCTTAGTAATAGCCAATGACTGAATTCCGCTGACTCTTACGGCAAAGTTAACCACTAGCGAATCAAACCACCCGCAGCGGCGCGGACGCCCTGTTGTAGCGCCATATTCGTCGCCGTGTTTGCGTAAGGCCTGAGCGGTAAGCTCATCCGCTTGCGTTGGAAAAGGACCGTTGCCGACTCTGGTAGTATACGCCTTGGTTATTCCCAGGCTTCCGTGTATATGTTGAGGACCTATGCCTAATCCTGTACAGGCTCCGCCTGCCGTAGCATTAGATGATGTTACATATGGATATGTGCCGTGGTCAATATCTAACATTGTACCTTGAGCGCTTTCAAAAAGTATACGTTTACCTTCTTTTATGGCCTGATTAAGATAATAGCTGACATCGCATACATATGGCGCAAGTATGTCGGCGTATTCATTATAATCAGAAAAAATCCGCTCAAAGCTTTTATTTTCATCTTCCACTTGATAGCTTGCCAGATTAAGCTTTAATTTTTCCCTAAAAAGTTCTTTATCCAATAAATCGCCCATTTGGATGCCGATTCGGGAGATTTTATCTTTATATGCAGGCCCTATTCCCCTGCCTGTAGTGCCTATATGACGCAAGCCGGTTGCCTTATTATCGGCTAAATCAGCTCTGCAATGATAGGGCATAATAATATGCGCTCGTTCGCTTATAAGCAGCCGTTCCTCAAAATTTATACCGATTTTTTGAAGACCGGTAATTTCTTTTATTAAGGCGCAAGGCTCTATTACCGTACCATTACCGATTACGCATTTTTTTTGCGCATGCAGTATACCGGTCGGTATTAAATGCAGGACTACCTGTTTACCGTTTAGTATAACCGTGTGCCCCGCATTATGTCCGCCCTGATAGCGGGCTATTATGTCTACCTGATCGCTTAGCAGGTCTACTATTTTACCTTTACCTTCATCTCCCCACTGCGTACCTATTACTAAAACATTACTCATAATTAGTTCCTGCTGTATTAATTACAAATCTATTATGAACATAGCGCACTTATGCGGTGCGGATATCTATGTTTCGGGATGTCTCATCCCGAAACGATTGCTCGCAGCTAAGCGTTTCGGGGTGAGACGCCCCGAAACATGAAATTATTTATAAATATACCTGTTTTACCCATGATAAATTGGGAAGCTGCGCCAATTGGCTAAGTACTGAATCGGGCGCTTGGCTGTCTATGCGGAATACGGAAATAGAGTCCCCTCCCGGCTCTTGCCGGCCAAACTGCATATCGGCTATATTTATCTGATTATCGCCCAATATAGTACCGATTTCGCCTATAATTTTAGGACGATCTTGGTTGAAAAACAGTAGAATATATCCTTGCGGAATGATTTCCACTTCAAATTGATCAATCCCTATAATCCTGGGTATCTTGTTATTAAATAACGTTCCGGCAAGCCTATGTACTTTTTTGTCTACACAGAATTCCAAATTGATAATTTGGGTATAATCTGCTGTTTGTTCAAGGTATTCTTCTTCTATATCTATCCCTTGTTTTTTAGCTATAATGGCTGCATTTACTTGATTTACCGATTTGTTTTGAATCCCTTTTAAGAATTCCTCTAAAATTATATTGCTAATCGGCTGACTGTATTTTATAAACGGGGTTCCTGTATATTTTATTCGCAATTTGGAAATACCGGAGGAATAAAGCTGACCGCCTAGTTTTCCCAAAGCCTGCCCCAACTTAATATATGGTTTTATCTGAGCCAAAGCTTCCTGAGAAAGGCTGGGCGTATTTATTGCACTGGCTATTGTACCGTTTTTTATCAAATTCAACATTTGATGCGCCATCTCCACCGCTACTTTCTCTTGAGCTTCTTTGGTGGAAGCGCCCAAATGAGGCGTGCAAATAACATTAAACAAACCAAGCAAAGGACTGTCCTTGGGCGGTTCCTGCTCAAAAACGTCCAGAGCGGCGCCAGCTGCCTGACCGCTGACTAAGGCATCGTATAATGCCTTCTCGTCAATAATACCGCCGCGGGCGCAATTGATTAAATAAACCCCCTCTTTCATTTGAGAGATTGCTTCTTTATCTATTAAATGCTTGGTTTTCTGAGTAAGAGGAGTATGGATAGTGATAAAATCGGCTTTTTCGTAAAGCTTGGCAAGGGATAAAGCCTCCACATTCAGCGTCTTGGCATCTTCTACTCTAAGATATGGATCATATGCTATGACTGACATCCCCAAAGCCTGAACACGCTTGGTAATTTCGCGGCCAATACGTCCAAGACCGATTATACCCAGAGTTTTACCATAAAGCTCCACGCCCATAAAACACTTGCGTTCCCAACG
Source organism: bacterium (assembly GCA_024276125.1). Lineage (GTDB taxonomy): Bacteria > SZUA-182 > SZUA-182 > SZUA-191 > JAJRXT01 > JAJRXT01. The sequence continues at coordinate 54,625 of JAJRXT010000133.1, read as the reverse complement.
GCATTCCTGCAAACATCCGTATGCTTGAGGGATATGACGCGCCAGTGACAGAAGCATTGAAAGGGTATGCTCCGCCGTAGTAATGGTGTTGCCGGCCGGCGTATTCATAACGATTATGCCATGTTCAGTAGCGGCGCCTACGTCTATATTATCCACTCCGATTCCGGCGCGGCCGATTACCTTAAGATTTACTCCCGCCTCGATCAATTTACGCGTAACTTTAGTGCCGCTTCTTACAATCAGGGCATTATACTCGCCGATTATCTTTAAAAGTTCATCTTCCGATAAACCTGTTGGTTCAACTACACAAATATCCGTCTCACCGCGCAGTATGTCTACGCCCGAATGGTGTAATGGATCGCTTATTAATACCTTCATAACTATATTTCTACCTGTATTACTTGGGTAATGTTTGGTAATTTACGTAAAATTTCAAGTTCATTTAATGGAACCTGTTGGTCTACATTAACTAAAGAGATTGCCTTGCCGGTTTTAACATTGCGTCCCAATTGCATACGACCTATGTTAATACCGATTTCCCCCAAGGTAGCGCCTATATCCCCTACCACTCCCGGCACATCTTCATTACTTACCACCAATACATGCCCTGCGGGAATGGCTTCTATATGAAAACCGTCTATCTCTACTATACGCGCATCCTGGTTACTGAACACTGTACCGGAAATACTGTGATTTTCCTTATCCGTTTTTAGCTCTAAATTGATCAAATTGGGATAATCGCCCACTTGAGTCAGTTTGCTCTCAATTACCTTGATATTTCGTTCTCGGGCTATAACGCCGGCATTTACATAATTTATATTCTCTCCCAAAATAGAAGACAAAAGCCCCCTTATTGCCGCTGTGCTAAATAAGGAAACATTATGCTTAAGAACCTGTCCTCTGTAATTTATAACAAATTCCTCGAAGCGACCTTTGGCAAGCTGTGAAAGAAGTTTGCCCATTTTTTCGATTAATGATATATAGGGTAATATCTTAAGGAATTCTTCCTGCGACATATTGGGCATGTTAATGGCATTTACTACCACCCCTCTGACCATAAAATCGGCTATTTGACGGGCAATATCAATTGCTACCTTTAACTGAGCTTCTTTAGTGGAGGCGCCCAAATGCGGAGTGTAGACCACTTTATCCAATTTAAGCAACGGGTTAGCCCCGGGGGGTTCCTTTTCAAATACATCCAAAGCGGCGCCTGCAATATGACCGTCTGTCAGCAAATCGTATAAAGCCTGTTCATCTACAATGCCCCCGCGGGCGCAATTAATTATATATACACCCTGTTTTGTCTTTGATAGGGCGTCTTTGTCTAAAAGATGATAACTTTCCTTAGTAAGCGGAATATGTATGGTGATATAATCTGCATTTTTAAGTAGATGCTCCAGACTTGCCAGTTCAATTTCCTGCTGATTGGCCACATCTTGAGAAATAAAAGGGTCATAGGCCATTATCTGCATTCCAAAAGCCTTCATCCGGTGGCTTACTTCAAGTCAGATACGTCCCAAACCTATAACTCCCAGCCGCTTACCGAAGACCTCCACCCCCATAAATTTTTTCTTTTCCCATTTATTATGCTTCATGGAAACAGCAGCCTGAGGGATGTTACGCGATACAGCCATCAGCATAGCCACGGCATGCTCAGCAGTAGTAATGGTATTACCGCCCGGGGCGTTCATTACTACAATACCCCGTTTGGTAGCCGCCTCTACATCTACATTATCCAAGCCCACGCCTGCCCTGCCGATTACCTTTAAATCCTTACCGGCCTCCATTACTTCGGCGGTTGCTCTGGTTGAGCTTCGTATTATAAGGGCATTATATCCCGGTACCGCAGCTATAAGCTCATCGGGTTTCATACCGGTTTTAATATCTACAGTAAGCCCTTTTTCATTCTTTAATATTTGAATTCCCTTAGGAGATAAATTGTCACAAACCAAAACTTTCATTTATTTTTTCCGTAGTTATTAGCTGTATTGTATTAATATTTCTTCAGCAACCCTAACGCCGGCGCCTAGTTCCAGCGGATAACCCAATTCTTTTAAGGTCATTTCCAAGGCGCTTATAGCTATAATTACATCAAATGTATTCATATATCCGATATGGGCTAAGCGGAAAATTTTACCCTTTAAATGTCCCTGACCGCCGGCAATGGTTACGCCGTATTTTTTACTCAAAATTCCACGTAATAAGGATACATCAACGCCGTTAGGCGATATTACCGCAGTTAGAGCCTCACTTGGCGATTCTGGCGCCAGCAGGCGAAGACCTAATGCGGATACCGCCGCTCTGGTGGCTTTAGCAAGTTTTGTATGCCGGTTAAAAACCTGCGCCAACCCGTCTTGTTTGATCATCCGCAATGCCTCGCGCAGGGCGATAATCAAGGAGATAGCCGGAGTATAAGCGCTTTGATTCTTGCTTTGACACTTTTTTTCTTTTTGTAAATTAAGATAATACTTGGGTAAGTTGGATTGCTCCGCCATCTTCCATGCTTTTTGGCTAAGTGCAATCAGCCCTAAGCCCGGCGGCATCATTAATGCCTTTTGCGAGCCGGTTACTACTACATCCAGCCCCCACTTATCCATAGGCATCTCCATTACCCCAACAGCGGTAATACCGTCTACTACCAGTATAGTATTCTTATGTTTTGATACAATATCGGCAATAGTTTTAATATCGTGGCGTACGCCTGTAGAAGTCTCGCTAAAGGTGGTAAATACGGCTTTTATATCAGGATTATCCTGCAAACTGCGGGCGATATCATCAGGATTTACAGCCTTGCCCCATTTTACATCTATAGAGATTACATTAACATTATATGCCTTGCATATTTCCCCCCAGCGCTCGCCGAACTTACCGCCTGCAATAACCAAAGCAGTATCGCCCGCAGACAGTGTGTTAGCAACAGCAGCGTCCATAGCGCCGGTACCTGAAGAGCTGAGTATTAATACCTCTTCTTTGGTTTGAAATAAATATTTAAGGCCGTCTCTTACCTCTGCGTATATTTTTTCATATCCAACTGTACGGTGATGTATAATCGGCTTGGCCATCTCAAGCGAGACGCTTGCCGGTACCGGAGTTGGACCAGGAGTAAGTAAATAGTTTTTATTCATTTTTATACCTCTAAAAAAAATTTTTCTTATATAAAGAACCCGCTTTATTCATAAAGTAATTTTGTAAACCTAATAAGTTGTCATAAAATAATCTTATATTCAAGAAAAATTAACAAAATATTGCTCTTTTGTCAAGTTTTAATACCAAGTTGCCATGGCTGTTCACTTATAATTTCAAAGTTTTCATTTTTGTCATTCTGAATGAAGCGTCTGTGTCGCAACCGGAAAAACCGCTTATTTTCTGTCATTCCCGTGAAAACGTGAATCCATAACTTACTTTAAAAGATTGGATTCCTGCCTCCGCAGGAATGACAGGTTAAATAGCATTTTTCAGGTTTTAAGCAGTTACGACGCAGCCTCGAAGCGCAGCGCAGTAAAGAATCTGCCCCAGTATGCGAGTAGATTCTTCACTCCACTTCATTTCGTTCAGAATGACAACTACAAGGGGATACTCTCATATATAAGTCCTAAGCTATAGCTCTCCCAGCAATTGCCGAAGCCGTAAACCGGGATTTTTAGCGCACATTAATTCTTCTCAGATTAAAACAGCGCTTACGCCGGCCTGCTCCAAAGTAATTATGTCATCCCGGCTATGTATGCCGCTTTCACTTATTACTAATTTTTCTTCAGGAATATCGCATAACATAGACAGCGTAATCCCGATATCAGTTTTAAATGTTTCCAAATTACGGTTATTTATACCTACTAAAACAGGGTCAAGCTGCAACACCATATCCAGCTCAGACCAAGTATGGCTTTCTATTAAAGGACAAAGCCCAAGCTCAATCGCCAGACCATAAAGATGCTCAAGCTCGCCTTTAGATAATATCGCCGCAATTAAAAGCGCCGCATCAGCTTTATTGGCTTTAGTTTCATATAATTGATATTCATCAAAAATAAAATCTTTACGCAGTATAGGCAGGCTGACCAATTGGCGTACTTGTGATAAATAATCCAATGAACCATAAAAAAAACGCCCCTCGGTAAGTATGGAAATAGCGGCGGCCTTGTTTTGTTGATATGCTTCCGCAATTGCTATCGGGTCAAAATCATCCCGCAGAATACCGGCAGAAGGCGAAGCCTTTTTTATCTCAGCGATAATACTTATTTCCGAACAAGCGCCGCCTGATTGGCATAAGGCATATGCAAAATCATAACCCGGTTGAATCTTGGCTATTCTGGTTCTTAAATCCGATAAAGGAACCTGCCTTTTTATTATTTCAAGCTCTTCCTTTTTTAACCTAACAATTTTATCTAAAATCAACCGGCGCCTCCCACTACAATTTTGGGAATCAACAAGCTGGGCTGAGCATCCGCACAGGGACAAAACTGAGCGTCTTTACCGCAAGTACCGATAGCAAAGCCTAAATCATTACCCACTGCCTCCACCTGCGTTAATATCCGGGGACCATTACCGGTTATAGTCGCTCCTCTAACCGCTGCGCCTATCTTACCGTTTTCAATAAGATATCCCTCATTTACCTCAAATACAAAATCACCGTTTACAGTATTTACCTGCCCTCCGCCCAAGCTGGTTACCCACAAACCCTTATCAACTGAAGTAATCATATCTTTAGGATCGCTCTGTCCCTTATCAATCAGCGTATTAGTCATTCGCACAATAGGCTGATGCTGATAATTTTGGCGTCTGCCATTACCGGTTGATTTAGCGCCGTCTTTTAAAGCGGTTAAGCGATCATACATATAACCTTTAAGTATACCGTTTTCCACTAATACGGTCTTTTGTGCCGGCGTACCCTCGTCATCGAAACTGTAAGAGCCGCGCTTATCGGCAATAGTGGCATCGTCCAATACGGTAATAGTATCAGCCGCTACCTGCTGTCCTAACCGCTCAGAGAAAACCGATAATTTATTTTGGGCTAAATCCGCCTCCAGCCCATGCCCGATAGCCTCATGCACCATAGTGCCGCCGGCCATACCGGACAATACTATCGGCATACTGCCGGCCGGCGCAGGCTTTGCTTCAAGCATCAAAATAGCGCGCTTTGCCGCAATATCAGCTACTTTGGCCGCTAAACCATCATCTATAATATAGTCAGCCGAACCGCCTTTTAGTTCATAACCGGTTTGAATAATACTACCGTCGGTCGCTACCGCCATTACTAAAAATATGCGGTCGCAACGCTCATCATAACAGTATAGGCCTTCAGAATTTATGATAGTCACCTTTTGCACCAAATCGGCGCTTACAACCTTAACCTGCACAATGCGTTTATCAATTTTGCGGGCTAAGTGATTGGCGTAATTTACTAATTCCGCCTTATCGGTGGTAGTCTGTTCGTTTGTTTTACTCGATTTGCTATAATCTTTTGGTGTAATTTGAGGAATTATTATGTTTGGTTCAATTTGTTTATTTACCGCACAACTTATCGTATCCGCTAGGTTTAAAACAGCCTGCCTGCCTAGATTGTTGCTATAAGCATAGGCAGTCTTAAGATCATGTAACACCCTGATACCAATTCCGCATTCACTGCCGCTTACAACCTTTTCTATTTTATTATCTTCGCATCTGATATTAGTAACAATACGCTCTTCAATATAAATTTCAGCAAACTGTCCGCCCCGAGAAAGCGCTTTTTTTAAAATACCGGAAGCCGATTCAATTAAATTCATTATAGACATATAAAATTTTCCTTACGGGAATGATTTATGTAGAAAAAATTAGCTGATCAAGCTACGGCCAAATCAGGGTATCTGTTAAGAATTATACGCCGAATTACATGCGTTGATACAAGTAACTTTCGGTATGTTTTTTCTGAAATGTATCCGCCTAAATCATCTTTTGAATAAAAAGTTGTTTCCTTTAATTCTTTAAGATGTTCACTGCAAAACTGCAAAATGTACTCATCAAAAAGATAGTCAGGAAATAATAGGCAGGAAGCTAGGCTCTTGGCTTGCTGCTCCATTTTTCTATATTCTTCATCAGAGATTTTATTTGTGAACTCAATAACATCTTCTATTGTATCAAGGACTTCATATATGTGAGGATGCACTAAGATATGAGCTAATTCTTCTGCCAGAGTAAACCTAAAATAAAATTCTTCGTTCATATAGTGGTTATTGTCTATAGCGATATCAAATCCATCTATCTTTTTAATAACAATACCCTTTATGCCATAATCAGAATATAAATTGTATAAAGGAATTATTTGGTGTCCGGCTTTTTCAAGCATTAATTCGATGTCTAAAGGCAAGTCTGTTTTGCAATGAAAGCCTATTTGTTTTATAAAGCTGTTAGCAATTTGGCGGTATTCGCGGTATGTGATTTTTTTGATTTGCAAGGTTAATATTCTTTATTGATTTTTTCGGTCAATTTCCGGATTTCTTCCTCAGAAAGTTTTTTGTTGTTTATAGTCCGCAACAAAACCGGAATATTAGGGTATTCCTTCAAATCTTCTTTGACGTCAAAGGGGTATACTCCGTTTTCAACAGCAGAAAGGTCAAGTAAGGTTTGTTTTTCCTGCTCGTTTAAACCAAGAGCTTTTATCAAGTTTTCCAAAAGTTTTTGTTTTTGCGGGGGCGGGGTGACATTGCGTTCCAATCTGGATAAATTGGCTACGTCTATACCGCTTTTTTTAGCCAATTTTCTCAAAGAAAGCTCTCTGTTTCCCCTTAGTATCTTAATATAATCGCCGAATATCATAAGAGGTATCCTTTATAAAGTGTTGTTGTTTTACTACAACAATCATAGCTAAAAAAACAGAGAGTGTCAAGTAACATTAAAGTATTATTTTAAGACGCTATGTTTCGGGGGGAGACACCCCGAAACATATATTGGCTTAATCCCCGAAATATCCGCAAAATACAAAAGTTGAGAAGGTACAGAAACTAAAAAATGTAGGGTGGAACAAGCCCATATTGGGAATAAGCTTTTAAAAGAATACGTTGAGCCTACATTCCTTGATTGTTGCGGTTCCACCATGGTTGGCTATAATGTATCTCCATTGTATAAGACCCCTTAATCCACCCTTGTACATAATTAAAAAAACTTTCGTTTATGCCAGTTCTTCATCTGTTAAATAACAAGCCGGATCCTGCGCCCATATATCGCCGTGTACCACTTCAGCTCTGATACGGCAGCCTCCGCATAAATCTTTATGCTTACAATCGCCGCATCTGCCCTTTAGATTATCCTGCATATTATGCAGCTTAGCCAAAAGCGGCTCGTTTTTATCAGTCCATATTTCGCTGAATTTACGCTTGCGCACATTGCCTAAGGTATAATGGCTCCAGAATTTGCAGGGATGTACATTACCGGTAGGATCAACATTGGCCATCTTGCCGCCTGCCGAGCATCCGCCGTGCATCTTGAGTAATTCAACTACTTCCGCTTCACGCTTCGGGATATTCTGCTTAATGTAATTCCATACAAATATTCCGTCCGCATGATTATCCGTAGTCAGAATCTCAGTCTGTACGCCTTTTTTGTCCCACTCCAAAGTACGCTCAATCAGGGTCTGCATAGCGGCTCTACTTTGTTCAAGCGTGATATCGTCTTTGGTCATCTCCTTGCCGCGTCCCGCATAAACCAGATGATACATACAAAAACGCGGTATACCCTCTTTTTCTACAATATCAAGTACAGCCGAAAGATCATTATAATTATGAACATTAAGCGTTAATCTGGCGCCGGATTTAACGCCTGCGGCCAGACAATTTTTAATGCCTGTAATTGCATCCTTAAAACAGCCCGTACGCTGTCTAAAATGATCATGCGTCGCCTCTATCCCGTCAATACTAATACCTACATACTGAAAACCGGCTTCTTTAATCTTTTTAGCGACTTCAGGGGTAATAAGAGTTCCATTACTGGATATTACCGGACGCAGTCCCGCTTTTATCGCATAACGGCCAAGCTCGAATATATCCGGCCGCAATAGCGGTTCTCCGCCGGAGAATAACAGAACAGGACACCTCATCTGTCCAAGATCATCAATAAAAACTTTCGCCTCATTAGTAGATAATTCATCGCTATAGCTTTTGTCTTCAGCGCTTATATAACAGTGCAGGCATTTTAAATTACACCGATTAGTCATATTCCAAACCACCAAGGGGCGGTTATCGGCTGAGAATTGCAGCATATGCGGCGCAAGCTTGGATGAGTCCCTCTCTTGACGCATCGCCTCGGCTACTGTAGCTGTGCCGCATAATAATTTTGTACATCCTATCATAGTAAAATTGCTCCTTATGCGTTTATGTTTCGGGATGTCTCATCCCGAAAGTTTATTGATAACAACTTGTTAAATGGTAGGTTACTAGGTGTTTCGGGGTGGGACACCCTTAAAACAGAGAAAAAGTGTTTTTTAAGCTGTCATTCTGAGGCTTAAAAGCCGAAGAATCTGCCCCCATATGCGAGTAGATTCTTCGGTCTTCGACCTCAGAATGACAGCTTTAGAATACTTACAACGGCACTATATATCCTATTCCCCGACTACATACTCAAATGTAAGAAAGCATACCACCAAAAATATTACATCAAAACTGGATAATAACTTTATCCAAAGCCCAATTTCAGCCCATGATTCCCCTCTTAGCGCGCCTGCGGTAGATTTTACAGCCGCTATCATAACCGGCACCATTATAGGGAATAATAAAATCGGCAATAACACCTCGCGTGTTTTGGTGCTGACCGCCATTGCCGCAAGCAATGTGCCAACAGCGGAAAAGCCTATAGTAGCCAGAATGATGATAACCAGCATTTTACCAAAAACCGCAAAAAAACTTACATTATACAAAATAGCCATTAACGGCAGAATAATAGCTTCCACCAGAAGCATAAAGATGATATTACCCAGCAGTTTACCCATGTATATACTGCTATGGTCCAAAGGAGCAAGCAGTAATCCCTGCATACAGGAATTCTCCTGCTCGGCCATCATAGAACGATTTAAACCCAAGGTCCCGGCAAAGGTAAAAGCCACCCATAATATACCGGGTACCACTTCTTTAATATATTCGCTTCCGGGCTCAAAAGCAATATTAAAAATAACGATTACCAGCAGACAAAAAATCAGCATAGAGGAAATTATTTCCTTAGTGCGCAATTCCGCCAGTATATCTTTTATAACTATGGAGCTTACTTGTTTTACAAAAAGCATATTGGATTAATCATGTTAATTTACTCTTATTTCTTTATCTACGTATTTAAAATAAAGCTGCTCAAAATCGGCGTCTTTTATATCTTTTCTATATTGGTGATATATAATTCTGCCCTCTACCAAAATGGCTATCCGGCTGGCTAATCCCAAACCGCGGCTTAGATTATGACTGATTAATACAATCGTGCGTTCTTTATTATTAAGCTGAGTAAGCAAAGCGCTCAATAGATGAGCCGCATGTTGGTCTAAACCCGTATAAGGTTCATCCAGAAAGATTATACGCGGATTATGAATAAGCGCTCTGGCAATGGTTAATCTCTGCTGCATACCGCGGGAAAAGGTGCGTACCAGATGATGTTTGCGTTCTGCCAGTCCCAATTGCTCAATTACCTCATCTGTACGGTTTTCTAAATTGGTAACATTATACAGCCTGCCGTATAATTTAATATTCTCTAAAGCGGTCAAATTGCCGTATAAAAAAGTGGCATGCGATATGACCCCGATTAACCGGCGCAATTCCTGCGTATCTTCTGTTAAATCATAGCCGTCAATTTCTACCTGACCGCTGGAAGGTTTAACTAAGGTAGAAAGGATTTTAACCAAGGTACTCTTGCCGGCTCCATTTGGTCCGAAAATAGTTAAAAAATCTCCCGGAGCTAAACTTAAGTCTATTCCCCTTAAAGCCCTTATATAGCCGTAAGATTTGGTTAAATTTTTGACCGTAATAAAATTATTTTCCATAACATCATTTATTTAATCGTATAGGAAATCCCATTTTGAGACTAAAGCTGCCGTAGGGTGGATTAAGGGGTCTTATATAATAGATATACTTACATAAATTAAAAACAATAAAATTATCTATTAATTACCCCCGAATCCACCACACCTGGCGGTGAGCAATTTGGTGGAACCGCAACTATCAAGAAATGTAGGCTCAACATATTTTTTTTTAGGCTCATTCCCAATATGGGCTTGTTCCACCCTACATTTTTTAACAGGTTATCTTAAGTCAACAGCATTGAGCTGCCCCCCCCCTAAATGGCTTCTAATTCCTTTAATATACCAATTGCCTTTTTTTCGTATTTAGCCCTTAATTCTTTATAATCCTGCTCGGATAGTTTACCCATATGATAGTCAAAATCCAGCTCTTTAATAGCTGCGTATGTTGTTTCTTTATTGGTGAATAATTTACGCTGCTTATGATTTCTTATTTGTTTATCTTCAGTGTCTTCTTTCGGCTTTATAAAATAAGGGACTCCAATTAATAAGGCGGTTAATGCTATTAAAAGTATTTTTACAGATATTATCATTTTAGTTGTTCCTGTATAGCAAATTGTCTTGAGTGTATTTAACGTGAGTTCGACATAAGAAATATTAAAATATTATTACATATCAACTAATTGATGTAAATCAATGTAGGGGAGGGGCTTGTCCCCTCCCAAACCACGGGCGGGGACAAGCCGCCGCCCCTACAGTTTAATAAAATCAACAACTTTTATGTCGAACTCAAGCTTATTTAAGCAGCTTTTTTACTGCTTTTACAATACCGGGGCCGTCCAGACCGTATTTCCTGCGCAGTTGGTCCGGCGGGGCATGGTCTAAGAATATATCGGGGATACCTATTCTGCGCGCTTTTACATTATATATGCCCTCTTGTTCCAAAAGTTCCAGTACGGCGCTTCCAAAACCGCCTTGCAGGTTATTTTCTTCTACAGTCACCAAGCAGCCTATATCTTTGGCCAGTTGTATAATCAATTTTTTATCCAATGGTTTTACAAATCTGGCGTTCACTACCGTAGTATGGATATTATCTTTTTTCAGTTTAGCAGCCGCCGCAAGCGCGGGGTAAACCCGATTGCCGATAGCTAAAATAACAGCGTCAGCGCCTTTGGTTAAGGCTTCGGCTTTGCCGATTTCAATAAGTTTAGGTTTATCGGCTATGGTTACGCCTTCGGCGCAGCCTCTTGGATAACGAATAGAAGTAGGAGAGGGCGAGTTTATAGCCGTATAAAGCATATCTTGTAATTCATTTTCATCCTTTGGCGCCATTACTACCATATTGGGCAGGCAACGCAGATACGAAAAATCAAACAATCCATTATGAGTCGCCCCGTCTTGACCTACAATACCGGCGCGGTCAAGGGCAAATGTAATCGGTAAATTTTGCAGGCATACATCATGCAGCACCTGATCAAACGCTCTTTGCAGAAAGGTGGAATAAATGGCTACAACCGGCTTCATCCCCCCCAGCGCTAATCCAGCGGAAAAAGTCACCGCATGTTGTTCTGCTATACCTACGTCATAGAAGCGGTCGGGAAACAATTCAGCGAATTTACCCAAACCTGTCCCTTCCGTCATAGCGGCGGTAATAGCTGCTATTTTGTTATCTTCTTCTCCCTGTTTAACCAAGGCAGCGGAAAAACAACCCGTATAGCTTGCGACTCCCTTTTTCTTACAAAACGCACCGGATTCTATATCAAATGGAGCTGCGCTGTGAAATAAATTTGAGCATTTTTCCGCCGGCAGGTACCCCTTGCCTTTTTTGGTTAATACGTGTAGCAGGATAGGTCCGTCTAGTTTTTTTATCGCATTAAATGTATCCAGCAGTTCGGTAATTTCATGTCCGCTAATAGGACCGATATATTCAAAGCCCAACTCGTCAAACATAGTAACCGGAACTACCAGAGTTTTTAAGGCTTCTTTTACCTTATAGGCTGCCCCTATCATTTGTTCGCCTAAAGCCGGTATTCCCTTTAGCATACATTCAACTTCTTTTTTAAACTTATGATAAACCTGTCCGGTAACTATTTTGCTTAAATAATGTGACAGCGCCCCCACATTGGGCGAGATAGACATTTCATTATCATTTAAAATAACAATCAGATTGCGTTTCAAAGTGCCGGCATGATTTAGGGCTTCAAAGGCCATCCCGCCGGTCAGGGAACCGTCTCCAATTACGGCTATAGTATGTCGCTGCTCTTTTTTATGTTCCATAGCCTCTACCATACCTAAAGCAGCGGAAATAGATGTACTGGCATGACCCGTGCCGAAGGCGTCATGCGGGCTTTCTTCCAGTTTAGGAAAGCCGCTTACACCGTGAGCCTGACGCAGGGTGTCGAAGCGTTCCCGACGTCCGGTAAGTAATTTGTGGGTATAGCATTGATGGCCTACATCCCAGATGATCTTATCCTGCGGCGTATTAAACACATAATGCAGGGCAATCGTAAGCTCTACCACTCCCAGATTAGAGGCCAGGTGCCCTCCGCTTTTGGATACGGTATTTATAATACGCTGTCTTATTTCTCTGACCAGTTGATATAATTTATGTACTGGTAATGCTTTAAGGTCTTTGGGACTATTTATAGTATCTAGTATTATTGACATAATCTTTTAATTTTTGCGGTTAAGTATATAATCGGCTATTTCACTTAGATGCCGGGCTTTATCTCCTAATGGTTTCAAATCTGCTTTAGCATCTGAAATCAGTAATTGGGCTTGAATTTTGGCCTGTTTCATCCCGAGAACTTGCGGATATGTAGCCTTGTGCAGGGCGCTGTCTGCGCCTGTATTTTTACCTAATTCGGCGCTTTCACCTTCAACGTCCAAGATATCATCGATAATTTGATACGCCAGGCCTAGTTTTTCGCCATAACCGGACAAAGCGGCAAGCTGGTTCTCCGAGCAACCGGCGGCTACCGCTCCGCTTATAATACTAACCAGAATTAGTTTACCGGTTTTATGTACATGAATATATTCTAATTCTGGAATATCTAAAGATTTGCCTTGCGACTGGATATCTACCACTTGTCCGCCGATTAACCCAGCGCTTCCGGCAGCTTTGGCTAGCTTGTTGATTATTTTAAGCTGTCTTGCGGAGCCTATGGCATCGGTTATTTCAGGAACGCTTAGCGCTTCAAAAGCGGCGGTAAGCAGGGCGTCTCCTGCCAATATAGCTATAGCCTCGCCGAATACCTTATGATTAGTCGGTTTACCGCGGCGTAAATCGTCATTATCCATAACCGGCAGATCGTCATGTATTAAGGAATATGTATGTATAAGCTCTAAGGCGCAGGCTATGGGGAGTATTTGTTTGACATTTCCGCCGACACTTTCGGCGGATGCCAGCGTTAAAATAGGACGCAGGCGTTTTGCATTGGCAAAAAGGCTGTAGCGCATAGCCTTATGAATAATGTCTGGATGTTTATCCGGCGGCGGCATAATAGAATCCAGATATTCATCAACCAAACCCTTCTGTTTTGTTACATAAACATCAAGTTGCATTACAATATCTTTGGTTGTTGTTATGATTAGATAAAACAGGATTTTATTCCATGCGGAGGAATTTGTCAACCTAAATCCATCTGGCGGTCGGTACTTTTTGAAAAAAACGGCTATAATTTATTTGGAGTTAAATTATTTTATTAAGTTTTTACATAATTGAAGGTTTAATTTAGGAAAGCGTGAAACCTTTGACGAGTCCGACTACCGGACAAAAGATACTTCCGGCATGATTAATTTGGAATACAGGCGGTTTATTCTGCGGTGATTACATCAACAATCTTATCCTTATGCTTGTGGTATAAGTATGATGTGCATATCATAACCGTACCTAAAATTACAAAAGATAAAATACGATAAGGCGTATCTATCATTGACATATCAGATAAAAGTACCTTTACCAAAGTCAACGAAAATAAAACCAAGGCAAGTTTGCGAATCGAAGAGCTGTTGTCCTTAAAGCCTTTAATCATCAGACCTACCGAAAAAATTGTCCATAAAACAGATATGGCGGCAAAACGCGCTTTTGACAGGTATTCATAAAAAAATGCACTGGTTTCCACATTCAGCACAAAGAACAAACCAGCCAGCCAGACGGCGTATATAATCCTTGGGTCATTTCCTCTATTGTCTGCTTTATTTGAAAATAAATTTAAACCGGATTCTTTTGCCATATTAAAAAAAACATACATAACAGATAATAAAAATATACTGTTTAAAATTCGTCCTGACAATAAATATGTATAAGCCGGTTCAACGTGAAGACTGAATTTGGCAATACCAAAAACATGAGAATAATCATAAAATAAAAATTTGAGCAAACTAAGTGATAATAAGGTATAAGCGCTGCATAACAAGCGCTTGTTTCTATTATTTACAGCATAATAAAACAGCCCCAATGCAAATGTCAGCCAAAATACGGTTATAATACCCATATGGAATCTAGGCATATATTCATAAGCAAAAGATGCTAATTCCACATTTAAAATAATAAATAATAAACTAGTACATATACCATACCAAAACTTACTATCCTTATTCCGACTGCCGGATACGGTATTTTTCTTTAGCATATAGGCAAAAATATATAAACCCGCAAGTAAAAATATGCTGGTAATATAGCGCTGGGTGATTAAATAACCGTAGGAATCCAAAATATGCCAACCGGCCAAACTAAAGCCGAAAATATTATGATAATCATAAAATAAAAATTTTGCCAATACTGTAAAAAGCAGTATATAAGCCGTCTGTATCAACATTTTTTTGTCTAACTTAACAGACATCCACAACAAAACCACTGCTTGCGCCGCCCAGAAAATAGTTATCCAATGTTCAGAAAACATAAGCGGTATGCTGATAATTAGAAATAAAGCGGATTTTCCTGTCAAAATAACGAAAGACTCCTGTTTATCTAATCCCTTTTGGTATAAATAATAGGCCATAGCGCCAAATATAAGCGCATATAAAAGGCTTATACCGCCCGCCCAATTAAGGCTTGCATATTCTTTTATCATCACCCAAGAGTAGCCGAAGGCAATAAAAGAATTAAACATCATTATAATAAAATCCTTCTGCGCCACCTTATGCGCCCTGAAAAAACGGTGAAAAAATGGAATTATACTGTAGATTAAAAAGAATATATTTAAAAATATAATAGCAGGCCAAAATTTTTGCGGATTATAGTGTCGGTAAAACCAGCCGATATATAAAATATAGGTAAACGCAAAACCCCACCAATGCAGAATATCCCACCGCTTGTAATAAGCGATTGCCAGTAGGCCTATATTTAATATGCTCATATAAGACATCAAAAATATCTGACTGTCTACTCCGGCGCTTAATATAAGCGGCGTCCAAAACCCGCCGATAATACCCATCACAGCCAGCCATTTTGTATCATAAACAATAGACAGGCAGCAGGCTAGTGCCGTGATTAACAACATAATGCAGAAGGAAGAAGATTGGCCGCATAGATGATATAAATTAAAAGCTGAAAAGGCGGAAAAATATAAAGCGGCAATTCCAGTCCCGATTAAATAAAAACCATAGGTTTGTAATTTTTTCTTTTTAAATATGTGTCCAGTACCTAAAAATATAATTCCCCATACATATCCGATAGCAATTCTGGCGGCAGGCGCCACCCAACCCTTTTCAAAAGAATATTTTAGAAAATAGCCCACCCCGAATATCATGGTAATAATGCCTATTATAAGCAGCCATTTTTGTCCAAGATTTATTTCTGTATTTATATTTTTTGTTTTGGGCTTTACTTTAGTGTTTTTAGGCCTGATATTTTTTTGTGCAGGGGGTTTTGTTGCGGGTATCAGCGGAGCATTGCGGGTTAAATTATCGGATGCTTCGCTGTTTGTTTCTGCGGCTGTATCTGAAACTATTATATTTGTTGCTTTTACCTGTATTGGTTTTATTTGTTTTATGCTCTCAACAGATTCTGCCGCCGGTTTTATTTTGTCTGATTCAAAATTTTCTGCTGGTTCATAGCGCTTAATTTTCTGCTGGATTTTCGCAAGGCCGTGCTGAAAGTTGCTGTTTGTGGTTTCTAATTCATCTAATTGCTTTTGCAATTCAAGGCAAATCAATATCTTTTGGTACACGGTATCCTCAAAAAAATAACCGCAGAAATTACAAAGAGAGGATAATGTAACAATTTTTACATAACATTTGGGACATCTCATAAATACTAAGCCCTAAAAACGTGAATACCTGTCGTCTCGATTTAGTTTAAAGATACCAACTTTATTCGGCTTGGCAAGCTATATATACGTAAGCTGCCCATAAAAGGTCAATACGTACATTCTTTCTTTGTTTCATCCATAAATTCTGTGAACAAGCCGCTTTCGAGGTTGACTATTTTAAATTGATAAGGTAAAAATATCTAACACTTTAAATTACCCGTTATTAATACCTTTTAAAAGAGAATATAAATTAAAACCGGATTCCCGCTTAAAAATATATGTTTCTATAATAAATATTAGAGACTAATTTTACGCTTCAAATCAAAAAGATAAAAAAATGCTCTTTAACCTGTCATTCCTGCGGAGGCAGGAATCCAGTCTTTTAAAACAACTTATGGATTCCCATTTTAAGGTTTATAAGGTTTAAAACATGAAAAAACATAAAGTTGCCGTATATAAATGCCCGGAATATAATCTGGATGACGTAGAACAAAAATTAAATGAGATTTTCTCGCATTTCGGGGGTGTTTCCTCCTTGATAAAACCAGGTCAGCGGGTGTTGATTAAACCCAATTTTCTAGCGGCTGATGCCGTTGACAAATTAACCTGCACTCATCCGGTAGTATTGGAGGGGATAATAAAACTGGTTAAAAAAGCCGGCGGTATCGCCTATTTAGGAGATAGACCCACGGTAGGTTCATCGCAAAAGGTAGCGCGTGTATCCGGCGTTGCCGATGCCTGCCAAAGACACGGGGTTGAGATTGTGCGTTTTGGTAAAGGTAAATCTTATAAAATTGACAATGAGAATAAAATCTATCTTTCGCAGGCAGCCGACGAATACGATGTAATTATAAATGCAGCCAAATTAAAGGTGCATGCTCAGCTTACGCTTAGCTTGGGGGTTAAAAACCTATTTGGGTTTATGAGCCTTCCCCGCCGCGTGCATCAGCATCTTGCGGCTAAAGAGGATGTGGATGCCTTCGCCCGTATGCTGCTTAACGTATATCAAATAATCAAACCGGCGTTTACTATAGTAGACGGTATTACCGCCATGGAAAGAGAGGGTCCGCGCGGCGGTGATCCCAGACAGGCGGGTTTACTCTTTGGGGGAGATAATGCCGTTGCTGTAGATCGGGTTAGTTGCGAGGTTCTAGGATTGGCCTATATGAATCTGCCGACTTTAAAGGCGGCTCATGAATTGGGCGTATCCGGTTGGGATATTGATGATATTACCGTATGCGGGGAAGATATCCACAAGGTAAAAATACCTAATTTTAAATTCCCCAAATTATCAAGTATATCTTTTGAAGTAAACCGTTCGGTTAAAATTTTGGTTAGACAGATATTAAATACGATTTTAAGGAAAACCTAAAACGGTTATTAAAACTGCTGCCGTTCAAGCTCTTTGTTGCGTCTGTGTATCATTGCCAGCATCCCGTTTTTATGTCTGAGCGTAGACTTAAAATCCGCCGTAATTTGTTTTAGCATATTGGCTAGATAATCTATTTCAAAAATAAACTTGTTTTTTACCGAATAGTTTAAGTCATAACTACTCAAATTTTTTCTGGTTATATTAGACAGCTCTCTTATAAGGGAATTTAATTGATAATCAAAGGTTTTCATACTCCGCCAAAATACAACGCATAATAAAACAGAGCCGACTAAGATAAAAATCGATGAGAACTGATTAAAATAATACAGCTTTTTACTATTTGATTTAAGTTGCCTTAATTGTTTTAATTTGTTTGCTACAATTGTGTTAAAATGAAAATTTTGCGTAGTCTTAATCTCACTTAATAAGGCAATACTTATATTAAGCTGATTTGTAATCGCTTGTTGTTTGGAATTAATTAAATAGCAATTCCAACTGACAATACTTACTAACAAAAAAATAAAGAGTACCAGACCAACCGGAAAAGAAATGAGGCGTTTTTTTAATTTCATAATAATTACCTTATAAAATAAGTTAGACCAATAGTTTTATTTGGCATTCTTATTTGATGCAACATATGTACCTATTTTATAGCGCGGGAATTTTCATTTTTCCCCTTTGTAGCCGCGGGTTTTAAACCCGCTTGTCATAGCCGATTTTTTAAGTTGGCGGCTGCAATAGCCCGAGGCTGTGTCGTAATTAGAAAAACTGCTTTTTTTCTGTCATTCCTGCGAAGGCAGGAACCCATAACTTGTTGAAAAGGCTGGATTTCTTCCTTTGAAGGAATTACAGATTGAGAACAAATTTCAGCTTATAAGCAATTGTGACACGGCCTCCCCGCACAGAAGGCGTGATAAGTTTTTTTGTTCATTACCATTTATGTAATCAGGCCCAAGAATCCAGACAGGCAATAATACCCGATAAAGAATATATTACCCGAAAAGAATTAAGGCCATAAGGTGTTTTAGGAGAATAATTTTTGTCAACATATAAAAAAATTTCCAATATTAAACGCTTAAGACAAATTGTGAATTCTTTTGTCCGGCATGGTTTGGGACACCTGGTCAAATTGAGCGGATTAGATACTTATATATCGCTTGGCAAGCGTTTGATGCTAAGAAAAGATGCTGACAGCGAAAAAGAAAAATATACAAACCCGCAGCGTATGGCTATGGTTTTTGAAGAGTTGGGGCCTACTTTCATTAAATTGGGTCAGATTTTAAGTACCAGAAAAGATCAGATCCCCAAAGAATATATTGCAGAGTTTGAAAAGCTGCAAGACAGCGCCGCCCCGCTTGACTTTGAAAAAATGGATATGGTGTTTGAAACCGAATTCGGCAAAAATATGGACGAGGTTTTTGAGTATATAGACAAAACACCCATAGCATCCGCTTCTATCGGTCAGGTCCATGCGGCTAGACTGAAAAGCGGTGAAAAAGTGGTGGTTAAAGTCAGAAAACCGGGTATTGAGCATATTATTAATGCTGATATTAAGATATTGTATTTTCTGGCTAATCAGATACAGAAAATGATACAAAAAGATAATCCTCTTCTATGTCCTGCCGATATTGTCAAAGAATTTGAAACAGTAATAAAAAACGAGCTTGACTTTGTTATGGAAGGCCGCAATATAGAGCGTTTTCAAAATAATTTCAAGGATAAAAAAGAAGTGCATTTCCCTCTGGTACACTGGGAATATACCTCCCCGCGAATACTGGTTATGGAAATGTTAGAAGGTATCTCCGTGGGGAATTTAAAAGCGCTAAGAGATGCTGGATATGACCTTAGGAAAATCGCATATAATTTGTTCCAGCTTACTTTAAAACAAATGCTTATTGACGGTTTTTTTCACGCTGATCCGCATCCCGGGAATTTTATTATTATGGAGAATGAGGTAATCGGGGTAATTGACTGCGGTATGGTCGGAATTTTGGAAAAATACTTTATGGATGCTTTTATAGAATGTTTTGCGGGTATTTTTTTAAAGGATTATGATCTGGTGGTTAAGGGATATATGGCTGTAGGCTCAATCACCGAGGATGTTAATAAAGAAGCGTTTAAAGAAGATATCCGAAAATTTTCAGAACATTATATGAATATTTCCCTAAATACGGTGAGTATCGGGACTTTACTTGAAGATGCTATAAATGTCGGTGTGCGCAATAAGATGAAAATACCATCTACGATGCTCTTTACCAGTAGGGCGCTCATTACCATTGAGGGCGCTATAAAAAAAATAGACCCCGGTTTTGATTTCCTAAAGCACAGCGCTACCTTTGCCAAAAATTTGATCATGGAGCAAAAGTTTGATCCCAAAAAATATGCGGCCGATTTTATTCACTTTGTTTCCGGAATAAAAGATTTATTACGCTGTTTTCCAAGGCAGTCTGCGAATATTCTCACCATGCTCGAGCAGCAGAAATTAGTAGTAAATATAAATATTGTGGGTACAGAAAATTTTATCAAAAAAATCAGCAACCTAGTAACAGCCATTGCGCTGTCCGTAATAGCGGCCGGTTTGGGGATTGCATCTTCATTAGTAATTCAAGCCAAAATCAGGCCGCTTATTTATGAGGTATCAGCGCTGGGTATTTTCGGATATATTATGGCTGTAGTTTTGGGAATATGGGTGGTCTTCATAGTCGCCAGAAGAAATCGGTAGCCGCCTGCACTGGAGCAAACAGCTTGCTAACGGATTTTGTGGCTACCGTTTTCACTTACTGTCACCCTGAGCGAAGCGACTGCTCACGTAGGCTGTAGATTCTTCACTCCACTTACGTTTCGTACAGAATGACAAACGCTTAATCTACATATACCGAATCCACAATACCCACCACAGCAGCATCCACCGGCACAAAGCTCTTGTCCAAAGTAAAAGACGCCTCGCGTCCGTCTTCTAAGAAAACCAATTCGCCGGGACCTGCCCGCATGGTATCTACGGCTATTAAAGGCTCTCTAATAGGTTTATGCCTATGATTTACAGGCTGTATTATAAGAAATTTGACCCCCTCTAGGTCATCATATTTTCTAGTGGCAACCACTGTGCCGATTACTTTTCCTAAAAACATATTTTATTCTTATCGTTGTGGCAAAAAAGAGACATCCTGTTTCATATTAGCAACTAATCAACAATCAAACATATAAGACACTGACAAACAAATACACGAAAACATTTAATTAAAATAACAAGTTAGCGTTTGCCAGCCTTGGTCTGTTTACGGGTATGGATATTGCAATTTATTTAAAATCAACTTAGGTTTGTCAAAACATAAGTAACTGACTGAAAAATTTTATATAAGAACATTTTTCCATTTTTTTTTAACTACCGGACTAATACTATGATAAAATGGCAGCTTATAATCTGTGGTTTATTTGTACTGGCAATAATCGGCTTTATAAGTCATTTGATAATAGAAGATAAATAACGGTATAGTCCAATTTTAGAGACTTCCCCATGGCTGTTGAAGCCTATACTGTAGGGTGGATTAAGGGGCTTATATAATAGATATACATTATCCATTAAAGACAATAAAATTATCTATTGATTACCCCGAATCCACCACTCTTGCAATTGTTTATAAGCTAACTCAAGTTGCTACCTATAGGTTTGTTTTTAGAAATATTTGGTTTTACATAGTTGTCATTATGAATGAAGCGAAGCGGAATGAAGAATCTACTCGCTATTGCGGGGGGAGATTCTTCGGCTGAAAGCTGAAGAATGACAAAAATGGATAATTTCACCATAAGATAGTAACTTGGGTTAAATAATATAAATGATACTCCTTTTTATTCCCACTCTATGGTGCTAGGCGGTTTGGATGAAATATCATAAGTTACGCGGTTTATACCGGCTACCTCGTTTATAATACGATTTGATATAATATTTAGTAATTCATAAGGCAGCCTCACCCAATCGGCCGTCATGCCGTCTTGACTGTTTACCGCCCTAAGCGCTATCACATTATCATAAGTGCGCTCATCACCCATTACCCCTACGGTCCTTATAGGCAATAGGACGGCAAAGGCTTGCCAGACCTTATTATACCAGCCGCTGCGTTTAAATTCCTGAATAACTATAGCGTCGGCCTCTCTTAACATATTAAGACGTTCTTTGGTAATTTCGCCCAAAATTCGTATGGCAAGTCCCGGTCCTGGGAATGGATGCCGCCCTATAATAGTTTCGGCCAATCCCAATTCCTTACCCACCAGCCTTACCTCATCTTTAAATAATTCGCGCAACGGCTCAATTAACTCAAGCTTCATGGTTTCAGGTAAGCCCCCTACATTATGGTGGCTTTTAATCGTGCTGGATGGTCCCATAATCGATATGCTTTCAATTACGTCAGGATAAAGCGTACCTTGCGCTAAAAAGTCTATTTTACCCAATTTATGCGCTTCTTCTTCAAATAAATATATAAATTCATTACCGATAATTTTTCGCTTTTTTTCCGGATCAGTTACCCCGTACAGTTTATCTGAAAAACGCTCACTAGCAGCGACACAATTCAAATTTATATGAAAGCGTCCGGCAAATGTATTTTTAACCGCCTGCGCCTCGCCTTTACGCAACAACCCGTTATCCACAAAAATACAGTATAATTTATCGCCAATAGCCTTATGTAACAACAGGGCGACTACAGAAGAATCCACTCCGCCGGAAAGTGCGCAAATAACATGTTTGTGCCCCGCCTGCCGTCTAATATTGCAAATAGCCTCACTTACAAATGAACTCATATTCCAACTAGGTTCGCATTTGCAGATATTAAACAGGAAATTTTCTATAATTTCAGCGCCTTGCGGAGTATGCGCCACCTCAGGGTGAAACTGCACGCCGTATAAGGGGCGCACTTTATGGCGCATAGCCGCAATAGGACTGTTATCCGTATGAGCGATGCGGATAAAATCAGCGGGAAGCGTGGATAATTGATCCCCATGACTCATCCAAACCGCTAAAGGAGAGGTGAGATTATTTAAAAAGCCCTCTTGTTCATCCACCAATAATTGGGCGGAACCATACTCGCGCCTTTGCGCTCTGGCTACTGTACCGCCAAATTTTTTACATATAAGCTGCATACCATAGCAGATACCCAAAATTGGAATATCCAAATCAAATATACCGGTATCGGGATAAGGCGCTTTTTCATCATAAATACTGCACGGTCCGCCGGATAAAATAATACCATGCGGTTTTAGTTTTCTAATCTCATTAATAGACGTATTAAAGGGCAGAATCTGCGAAAAAACCTTAGCCTCGCGTATGCGCCTGGCAATCAACTGGCTGTATTGCGAGCCGAAATCTAAAACAATTATTTTTTGTGCATTAATATCCATAATATTATTACTCTGTTAATTAAACCGGTATTGTGCCGTATAGCTGTAAATATTTATTCTCTAGCTGCGCTATCACATCAGCAGGAATAGCTAAGTCTTTATGTAATTTCCCTAAGAGCGCCTGCCCGCTCTCACGGTGAAAATCACTGCCAGCCGTAGTTACCAAATTGTATTTATGCGCAAGTTGTACAAAAAAATCAGCCTGAGCGCTGTCATAACCAGTATAAAAGCTCTCAAGCCCTATTATACCTTGCGCCAGCATGTAGTCTATTACTTCATGCTGTTCTTTCGCGCTTACAGCGCCGCGCTCATCAGTCAATATAGTAGGATGAGCCAATACCGGCAGTCCCTTAGCCTGTTTAATCAGATCAATTCCTTCCTGCGGGGATAATTTCTTTTTAGGCACATTACAAGGCGTCAAATAACGCTCAAAAGCCTCATTCACATCATTTACATGGCCTGCCTTAATAAGCATCTGCGATATATGCGGTCTGCCGATAGAGCCTTTGGCTATTTTTTTTAATTCATTTATATTTAATAAGGTTTTATTTTCCTGTTTTAATAAAATATTGATTTTCTCAACTATCATATCGCCGCGCTTGGCTCTTACTTGCCTTATATCAGCCAGCGCATCTGTTAATACTCTGTTTTCCCAATCAATATAATAGCCCAACAGGTGAATACCCGTATATTTTTTATAAGTAAGACTAAGCTCTACTCCGGCAATGACTTTTAAGCCGTATTTATATCCTGCGGTTTTTGCCGCCGATATGCCGGATACATTATCATGATCTGTTAGAGCAATAGTGTCAAGACCGCTCTCTTTAGCCTTTAATACCAATTTTTCAGGGGAATAAGCCCCGTCAGAACAATTAGAATGAAGGTGTAAGTCAATATTATTAGTCATATTATTACCAGACATATGTTACGCTTTAGGGGAAATTCTTCTTCAATGTTTTTGACTTAAGATATTTGTCATTCTTAAACAAAACGAAGTGGAGTGAAGAATCTGTACACGTATGCGAGTAGATTCTTCGGCCTTAAGAATGACAAATATAAAGAACCTGATTGTTTCTGTTTTCCCCAAGCCGAAACATCAATGTTTATGTTCTAAAAGCCTGCTTGGCATCCCAGGCAACTTCCGCTTCAGGACGCCTTATATATAAAGGAACAATTTTATGATAATCCAGCGCCTCGCCGGATTTGAGCTTGGATAAGCCCATGTAAGCCAACCTTGATGCTCTAGGCGAGCATAGCAGATTATCTGTAAAATTAGCATAGCGAGCCAATAATTCAGTTAGAATCCCTCTGTATGCGGCCACCCCGTCTCCCAAAAAGACCGCCGGTTCGCTGATTTTATCGGCCAGCGCCTCGGGTTTTATAACCATATAGTCTGAAAGCCGCCGGCATTTGCCGTCCTTCCATTTATAAAAAGCAGTATAGACCTCTTTTTTCCTAGCATCCAGTATAGGACATAGCAAATACGGTGAAAAAGGAAGGCAGCTAACCAATATATCCAAGCTGGATACGCAAATAACAGGTATACTAAGCGCCATAGCCAATCCCTTGACAGCAGCCAGTCCAACGCGCAGACCGGTAAATGCTCCAGGTCCCTCGCAAACCGCTATAGCGTCTATCTGATTAAGCTTGATATCAAGCTGTTTTAATAATTCATCTATTATAGGAATAATAGTTTGAGAGTGAGGTTCTTTTGCATTTAAAAAAAATTCACCCAATAATCTATCTTGGTCTATTAAAGCTGCACTAGCGGATTTAGTTGATGTTTCTATACCCAAAACAAACATTAATTTCCTACCGGTTTATTATATAGTTGATGTTCTTAATCTTCATTGTATACCGGAGGCGCTACTGTCATTATTTTTTTGACTATTTTGGGGTATTTCGCAATAAAACGCAGTTCATAATCAGTCAGCGGTTTTTGGGTATGTACATTAGCATAGCGGGCAAGCTCAAGGACTTGGCAGGCTTCTTTATCGTTTTTAAATTCAACTTCCAAGTTGTCGTATACATTTCTAAAACCGCGGATTCCTCCATATTCACCGGTAGTAATCTGCCGTCCGGTATCAACTAAGATAGGTTCGCCGCGTCCTAATTCTTTATAGTCGTATAATTCATAATTATGAGCGTCTTTTAGCGCGCCGTCGGCATGGATACCGGATTCATGGGCAAAGGCATTGTTACCTATACCTACTTGATTAATAGAAATAGGCAGCCCGAAAGCATACGCTGCATAGCGTCCTATCTGCCAGGCTTTTGACAGGTCGATTTTTTCATCTAATAAATTTAGGGGCGCCATGTTGCTGGATTTTGATACCGCTAAAATAGTAGAGACTAAATCGGCATTACCGGCGCGTTCGCCGACTCCATTAACACATGTATTTATATAAGCGTCTACTCCGGCATCAATAGCGGCTTTAGCTCCGGCAACAGAACAGCCTACCGCCATACCAAGATCATTATGGCAATGTACTTCTATCGGCAATTGCGTCTCTTGGGCCAATAGTTTTATGCGTTTGTATATGCTGAATGGATCATCATAGCCTAATGTATCGCAGTAACGCAGCCTGTCCGCCCCATGTTTTTTAGCAACTAAACCGAATTCTATTAAGTAATCCATATCTGCACGGGAGGCATCTTCTGCATTTAAACCAATGGTTTTTATGCCGTGTTCTCTGGCATAATCCAGAGCATCTGCGGCGGAATTTAATATATCCTGTCTGTTTTTTCGTCCTTGGAATTTACCTTTAATCATAATATCGGATACGGAAATGGAAATATTTAAGTCTTTTACCGTAGTTTGTTTTAATGAAAGTTCCACATCCTGAACTAATGCCCGACACCAACCTGAAAGAACAATGGGTTTTAACACACCCATTTCCACCAGTTCCAGATTTGCATTGATATAACTTACTTCATGATTAGTAAAAGGAAAACCAAATTCGCTTTGATATACTCCCATTTCATTTAACATGATGTTTATCATAGTTTTCTCAAGCTTAGCCAAACCTATTCTGGAAGTTTGTACACCGTCTCTATTGGTTACATCAATAATATAAATCTTAGGCATCTTCTACTCCAAGTTAATTGTATGGGTTTAAATTTTATACTAAGCTGCATTAAAAAAACATTAATTTGGAACTTTTGGGAAAGTCCCTGACTTTAAGAGTTTTCAGAGGCCGTGTCATAATTGCTTATAATCTGAAAAATGCTTTCAATCTGTCATTCCTGCGGAAGCAGGAATCTATTTTTCAATCTGGATTCCGTTCCTCGTTTTCTTGGAGGACAAGCTTCACGTAAATGACTGATTAAGGCAGTTTTTCTAATCACGATGCAGCCTTTCAGGAGTTGGGCTTAAGTACGGAGTCGAATGACCCACGCTCAACTACCATGAAATTTTGAAAAGCAACTTAGTATTAGATACTTTATATAAGGTATTTAACTGTAGGAGATTAAATATTTTTTATACAGTATCTAAATTTATAAATTGATCGGGGAGAATAGTCGTTTAGAAATAATCTTGACACACTTACCTTACAAAATTATACCAAAATGTCAAGACAAAAATGTTAGGTTGGTTTAGCTTACCTACCCTTGCGTCAGTTATAAAACTTGCTTCGGCTAATCCGCTTAATCAGGTTATTGTGCGGGTTAATCGGCAAAGGCTTGGAATGTGTTTTTATTCTAAAAATATTATGAAAATAATGTCGATTCCACTAGCTCACAAATAATATGACCGACGCTAAGATGTACTTCTTGGATGCGGGGTGTGTTTGTATTGGGCGCCATAAAACAATAGTCTACTACCGAGGCCATCCTTTTGCCTTTTGCGCCGGTAAATCCGATTGTTTTTATGCCCATTTGCCGGGCTGCCGCTAAAGCCAGCAGAACATTTGCCGAATTACCGCTGGTGGATAATCCCCATGCTACATCTTCGGCTGCTCCTAAAGCTTCAATCTGCCGGCTGAATATATACCGGTAGTCCAAATCATTGGATATACAGGTTATAATAGAAGTATCAGTATTTAGAGCTATTGCCGGTAATGCTTTACGGTTAAGCAGCATACGGTTGACAAATTCAGCCGCCAGATGCTGCGCTTGTGCCGCGCTTCCGCCATTACCAAACAAAAAAAGCTTTTTCCCCCTGCGAAATGCCTCTGTTATTTCCAGAACTATATCTTCAATTAATGCAAGCTGACTCATACATTTAATGTGAGTCTCCGCGCTGTCCTGTAATAATTTTTCTATTGATTCGCTCATATATTAAACTATTATCCTTCGTATATAGGAAATGGTTACGCCCTAAAGGGCGTCTGCAGAGATTAGGATATTTTTAGTGGTTCTTGTAAAAGTTCCTAAAATGTCATTACCGCAGTGATTTTAAGCGGGAATCTGATTTTAACTGTTTGAAACGCTAGATTCCCGATAAAGGCATTCGGGAATGACGGATAATTTTGCAAGAGCCTATTTATATAATAAATTTATAATCTATCAAGAGGGATAGAAAACCTACAAAATGTTCTTACTAGTGTTTAGGACCGCTATAGGTTATGCCTTGGGCGCCAAATGATTTTAAGACTTGGTCCATGTTATCGATTAAAATAAGGGTGGCTTCTTCAATTTGATTTATGGTATCCTCAGAGCAGGATTTAAGATCGAGTTGAGTTATAATGTCTTCCATGTCCCTTACTTGCTCTAACAAATCATCATTACCAAAGGTTTCTCCCCAAAATTCGCACGCATCCAAAAACAATCTGATACTGCTATAAATTCGTTCTCGTTTATGTCGATCAAGCATATTTACTCCTTATATTTAAATTATAACATGTATTCATATAATATAGCAACCCAGTTTGACCGGCATTTTTTGTGAAATATAACAATTAATTTAAAAACCATTAAATAAAACAACTTGATATGCCAACATATTGATAGCTTAAATTCGCATAAAAAACATGGCGGTCGGGCTTGTCCCTGAACCAGACCCCCTGAAGGCCAATGCTGTTGACTTAAGATCAGCTTTCGGTAAAATGTAGGCTCGATATTGGCTTGTCTTACGCCGAAACTATTACAAGGGCATGCGTTGTCTTTATTAACTGTTGGTTTGGGTACAAGCCAACAACGATTATAATGATTTGACATAATTTACTTATTTATTTATTATAACCTAAGTTCGACATAAAAGTTGTTGATTCTATTGAATTGTAGGGGCGGCGGCTGTCGGAATGAGAGTCATTACCGTATTATAATGTTGACTTAAGGTAGCTGTCATTCTGAACGAAACGAAGTGGAGTGAAGAATCTGCTCCCGTATGCGAGTAGATTCTTGGGCTGAAAGCTGAAGAATGACAAGCTAGAAAGAGCTTTTCATTATAAGTCAACAGCATTGGGACAAGCCCCTCCCCTACAGTAAATTTATATCAATTCCTTGATATGTAATAACATTTTATTGTCATTATGTAGAACTCACGTTATTATAATAGATTAATCCGTTATTTTTTCGGGGAATTATGATTTTGATTGTATCATATAATAGTTTTAACCGCCATAAATACAAAAAAATATTATTTCTGTTCTTTGTTTTTTTGATTACCTCTATCCGGCTTGTTTATGCACAAATAAACAGTAAAGTAATACTATATAATTCAGCTTATGATTACTTTAATGGAGATTCTCAGGAATATGTAAGCTATATGCAATTCATGGAGGAACTGAATCATTATCCGCCATATTATGTAGTCGTAGGTTTTGGAGCTGCCAGTCAAAACAATAATATGGAAGCTGAGCATTTTAGCGCCGTACTGCTAGATGGTCTTACCTCCGCTCCGTTTTTTAAGCAAATAACAGCCGCATCGCCTCGCAGGATAAAACCTATAAGACCCAAAAGTTTTTCCTGGCTGCAAGCGGCAATTTGTAATCCTAAAAATAAATTGGAACGCAGCATGAAAAACGTAAACAGCGTGCATCAATTTACAGCCAATCAACTGGAACGAATAACCGATATTAAAATGGCGGCAATGATAATAGAAGGGGATTTCACAAAAGTTACCTACAGTCCCGAAATTCCTGTAAAAGGGCGCAAAATAACCACCTATTATACTGATACCCCTCACAAATGGAGAATGTTCGGGCTTTATTTTAAAGATTATGAGCTGCAATTGGCAGGGGCGGCTTCAGGCGCTCCGGTTATACTTTTTGGATTAAATGAAAAACTGTCTACCGGCGGGTATATATACGATGCTTTTGCAAAAAATGCAAAAGTTACTATTTATCCTTTAGCCGAATATAGTATTATACAAAGTGATCTGGAGTTAATAGCGGCTAAAATAGACGGATTCTCACAAAAATTGATGATTAGGATTAAAAATAACGGCGGTATGGGCGTACGCGGCGCCAAGCTGAGGATGCAGATACCTATGGTTAATATTGTTGAAGAAAAAACAATATCCTTAGGCTCTAATGATGAGATGACTGTACTATTTGACCGTCCCTTGGGACTGATTAAGGCTAATATCTTATTCCAAATAGACTATCTGCAAACAATTAGAGAATTAAGAGAAGATAATAATACTTTAAATTTTTCGTATTAAAACTATCTATATACACGGAGTAAAACATGAAATTAGAGCAAGGAAAATTTCCAAGCCCTCATGAGCTGGAAAACGATTTTAATGATTTTCTATCTAAAAAATACGGGGGCAGCGTAAAAGTCGGCTCTATTTTTCCAGCGCCTAAAAGCGATGATCTGGATGATCAAGCCCAACCGATTAAGAAAAAACCCTTGGATATAAAATTTGACCACAAACCGGAAGAGCTGGAGGCTTACCTAAATAAATATGTTATAAAACAGGAGGATGCCAAAGAGGTGCTGGCTACTAAAATTTGCACGCATTTCCACCGTATACGCTTAAAATCAAACCAGGACACTATTGGTAATGTAAAGAATAATGTATTGTTAATAGGCCCTACCGGAGTGGGCAAAACCTATTTAATAAAGCTTATTGCGGCAAAAATCGGGGTGCCATTCGTAAAGGGGGATGCTACCAAATTCAGCGAAACCGGTTATGTCGGCGGCGATGTGGAACAATTGGTGCGCGATCTGGTGCATGAGGCAGAGGGTGATATTGAACTTGCACAGTATGGAATTATATATATTGACGAGATCGATAAAATTGCATCCAGTAATTCCAGTGTAGGACCTGATGTATCCAGAACCGGTGTGCAGCGTAACTTATTAAAGCTTATGGAAGAAACCGACGTTGATCTTAAAGTTCCGCATGATCTGGCCTCTCAATTGGAAGCGGCTATGAAATTTCAGAAAACCGGAAAAATGGAGCAAAAAAAGGTTAATACCAGGAATATCTTATTTATTGTAAGCGGTGTTTTTGAGCATTTGGAAGATATTATTCATAAAAGATTAAATAAACAAAAAATCGGTTTTGGAAGCCAGTTAAAAGATGATTCCGAACAAACCGCTGATTGTCTTAAAGAGGTTAAATCAGAAGACTTAATAGAATTCGGTTTTGAATCTGAATTTATAGGCCGGCTGCCCGTGGTTGCCGTATTGGATTATCTTAAAGCGGATGATCTGTATCAGATTCTGCTTAATCCGAATTGTTCGGTTATTGTAAGCAAAAAAAGGGATTTTAAAGCCTATGATATAGATATAAAATTTGAGTCAGAAGCATTAAGAGAAATAGCCCAGCGCGCATCTGAAGAAAAAACCGGCGCACGCGGTTTGGTAAGCGCCATTGAACGCGTGTTATTAAAATTTGAGAAAAAATTGCCGTCTACTGATATTAAACGCTTAGTAGTAAGCAAAGATATAGTATTAAATCCGGTGGAAGAATTAAATAAAATACTGGCAAATCCTAATGACAAGGCTATACAACTTGCGTATAACCGATTGTTGGAAGAAGAAAAAAATGTACTAAAAAACAATGTATGCGAATATGAAAAACAATTTAACTCTCATCACGTAACCCAAATAAAATTTAATCCCCCTACAGTTACGCTGATAGTAGACAGCGCTATTGCCCGCGATACAAAGGTGTAAAATATATGCGGCGAGATATGTCAGCTTATGCAGGATATATGGCTGATGGAAAAAAAATATACAAAATTATATGACGTACGCATTAGATTCGACGATGATGCGGTTGATTCTATTATTCGGCAGGCTTTTGAACAAAAAATATCGGTAGATGATATCTGCGAAAAAATACTGGAAAGCTATCAGCAAGGACTGAAATTGATAAACAGTAAGACCGATGAGCTGGTAATTACGCTGGAGGGAATAAAAGAGCCTACAGAATATTTAAACAAACTTATAAAACAATATTTTAGCCAGTCGGATCAGGTTACAAATAACCAGGAAGCCTAAGTATATGTTTCGGGATGAGACATCCCGAAACATAAAAAGACATACAGGGTATTGCCTATGCAGCTTACCATACTAGGCTCGGGAACCTGTGCGCCCTCGCTTAAACGCGGCGCGCCGGGCGTTCTGATTCGTATAAACAATAAAAAACTTGTTTTTGATACGGGAACGGGAACGCTAAACCGGCTGCTTGGGGCGGGAGTAAGCGTAAATCAGGTCGATTTACTGGCTTATACGCATATACATCCCGATCACAGCGCGGACCTGGTCAGTTTTTTGTTTGCCTGTAATTATGCGGAATCACCGCGCACCAAAGCGCTTGATCTGGTGGCAGGTTATGGATTTGATGATTTTTTAGCTGCATTACAAAAAGCATACAGCCATTGGCTTAATCCTAAAAATTACCGGATAACTTTTCACTGTATGCAGGATAGTAAACTTGATTTTGGCGATTTTTGTTTGATTACCAAACAGGTTGAACACAGCCTAAGCAGTATAGCTTATCGTATCGAAAATAAAACCGGTAAGTCTATTACAATATCAGGCGATACGGATTACTCTGATAATTTGATTGATCTGGCATACGGTACTGATATCTTGGTGTTGGAATGCGCATTCCCTGATAACCAAAGGTAGAAGGACATCTAACGCCGCAACTTGCCGGAGAGCTTGCCGCTAAGACGGCTTGCAGGCATTTGGTATTGACTCATTTTTACCCTGTTTGCGATAAATACGATATTGCCGCTCAATGCAGGCAGAACTATCAGGTAGAGCTTACTTTGGCCGAGGACGGTATGTCGATTGGGCTGTAGTATGTTTTGGGGTGAGACACCCTGAAATATAGATTGTCATTCTGAACGAAACGTAAGTGGAGTGAAGAATCTGCTTACATAGGCTGTAGATTCTTCGCTTCGCTTCAGAATGACACAACAGACTCTTTGTTCAGGGTGACAAACCTTAAGTCAACAAGATTAACTCTAACCGCGCGGATATTGATTCGCATCAGGCTCATTCGCACAAGGATCATAAGAGCATATAGGCGGTTTAGCTGTGATTACATTACCCTCATACATAGCCATAGGCCGGCAGTCATTACAGGCATACCGGAATTCACAATCGCGGCACACCTCAACTTTAGCCAAGCTCATACCCCATATATCTTGGGTTTTATCTGATAAAATCAATTCGCTAAGCGGTGATTTTAAAACATTGCCAAGCTGTATATTTCTGGAAAATATACAGGGTATAACCGTACCGTCGGGTTGGATAGCAATTTTGTGTCCCCAACAGGGATTATATTTTTTATTATAACCAAAGCTCCATGAATCGGTTGTAGCATTGGGACGAATATCACTTTTGGATACTGAATTTTTCCTGTTTACTCTGCCTCGTCCCACTAAACGCATATAATCCGTTCCATATTGCGTTACTCCCAGAGAAAGAATAAGTTTTAATGTTTCAGCTACATATCCTATATTTTGTTCCATAATAATCATAGCCGCTCTAACCGGTACGCCTAGTTTTATCAATTGCCTTACCGCTTCGCAGGTTTTATCAAAACTCCCTTCAACCTGCGTAATAGCATCATGTATTTGGGCGTTAGGTCCTAATATGGTGGTGGCAACAGACAGCATCCCCTTGCATTTAGCTAAATCATAAGGAGTACACAGGGTAAGATTACTGAATATCTCCAGTTTAATATTATGACTGTTAACCCGCTCAACCAGCTTCCATATATCAGGTATGGTAAATGGTTCGCCGCCGGTTAATTGCAGGTGAGAGGTTCCCAGCGCGCCTATCTGATCTATTATACTAAGCCAGTTATCAGTATCAAGTACATTGCCGGCCTTTTTGTCCTTACCGGCGGAGGCGTAGCAATGCAGGCATTTCAGATTGCATTTTGGGGTAAGCTCAAGCCATACTTCCCTGAAGGTATTATTATTCTGCTGAACTAAATTACCCTGACAGTTTACTCCGTATTGTTGCTGCGGCTGTTTTTGGAAAAGCCCCAATTGCTTTAATTGAACCATGAATTCTTTTATTTGCTGATTTATTATATCTAAGTCAGTACGTTCTTTGCCGGCTATTTCTCCGGCAATTATATTGGGTTTCTTACCATCAAGCAGGGACTCGACTATCTTTGCGCCGGATTTATTCAAGGCATACACATTACCGCTGGATAAATTATACAATGCAGAGCGCCGCTTGCCGTATACAACCTGTAAATCATCATTTTTATCGGGCATATTATCCTCGCATATGGTTATTTTGTTTTTCGGTATTCGATCTATGTTTGGGGCGTCTCACCCAGAAACTAATTGCTTTAAGGCAGGTGTTTCGGCTTAAGACATACCGAAACACTGGGTTATCTATAGCTGTCATTCTGAGGCCGAAGGCCGAAGAATCTACACACAATATGCGAGCAGATTCTTCACTCCACTCTGTTGCGTTCAGAATGACAAACATAAAACCTATTATAGAAACATAAACCTCGATGTTAATAGATATGCAAGAATCTAACCGAACATTGCTGTATGTTTTATAATAATTGGATTTATCTGTAGGTGCGGATTTTTAAACCCGCCGACCTAAAGGTCGGCGACTACAGGAGATAGCCCATACTATAAAGGTTTAATTTAAGCCTGAAGATGCGCTAAGCTTACCTTCTGCATCAATAATTAAACCTTCGGTATGATCAAGAGTTTCAATCAGACGCATACCGGCTTTTGCGCCCAAAACAAAAACCGCAGTAGATAGAGCGTCAGCCGATAACGCATCTTTACTTATTATGGTTACGCTTTGGCATTTTCGCGCCGGCATACCGGTAAAACTATCCAAAATGTGGTGATACCGGATACCGTCTTGCTCAAAATAGCGTTCATAATCGCCTGAAGTTACTACCGCCTGATTGTAGATGTTCATTTTCTTTACGATTACATCTTTTTTTCGCGGATGCTGTATGCCTATCCGCCAATTTTTACCGCCCGATTTATAGCCGGCAGCCAAAATATCGCCGCCCGCATTTATAAGCGCAGATGTAATACCATGCCGCTTTATAATATCCATAGCTCTGTCCATGGCATAACCCTTGGCAATGCCTCCCAGATCGAGGCTCATTCCGGCTTTAGTTAGAGAAACTGTAAGTTTATCATCATTAAACTTAACAAGTTCATATCCAACTAAAAATAAGCTATTTTTAAGCGCTGTTTTAGAGGGTAATTTTTGACTCTGCGTACCGAATCCCCATAATTTAGTAAGCTCACCAACTGTAAGATCAAAGCCGCCGCGGCTGAGCTTAGCATAATACATAGAGTCTTTTATGATATTATATATTTCTGGCGAAACTTTAACCGGTTTTTTTGAGGCTATCCTGTTTATTTTAGATAATTCGCTGTTTTTAGAGTAAAAACTCATCAGAGCGTCAATTCTGGTCATTTCCGCAAAAGCGGCGTTAAGGGCGCTTTGTGCGGCTTTATCACTATCTGCGAATAATTTTATATTCACCGTAGTATCCATTAACAGGCGCGTATCCTGATACAGATTTTTTGGGGGAGCAGAGGAAAGATTATTACATCCGATAAGAATAGCCGGCAGGATAAAAATAAGCGGAACTACATTTAGCAGGTTGCTTTGTGGCCGCCGGATTCTCAAATCCGGCAGTTTAACAGGTGTCGGATTTGAGAATCCGACACCACAAACATTTGTTTGTGATTTCGGCTTGGGGACAAACCAAAACATCAAAAATAGGGCAATGGATTTACAAAATGTTCTCATCCAACCCCTCTTCCTGAGTGACCCTAAGCACCTCTTCTACGCTGGTTATCCCCTGTATAACCTTCCTCCAGCCGTCTTCTCTAAGCGGTATCATCCCTATTTCAATAGCCTTTTGACGAATTATATTGGTACTGGTTTTCTTTAATATTAAATGCCTTATCTCATCATTTACAACCAATAATTCAAATATACCCTTTCGCCCGCGATATCCGGTAAAACTGCATTCTTTGCAGCCTTCGCCTTTATATATTTTTATATGCTTATCAAGCAGATGTCCCATTAATTTTAAGGTGCGCTTATCCAGTTCAACCTCTTGTTTGCAATTCTCACAAATCACGCGTATCAGACGCTGCGCTAATATCCCCTCCATACACGACGAGGCCAAATAATGCTCTACTCCCATATTCAAAAGCCGGGTAATCGCGCCCGGCGCGTCATTGGTATGTAAGGTGGAGAACACCAAATGCCCGGTAAGGGCGGATTGAATTGCAATTTCCGCCGTCTCCAGGTCCCTGATCTCGCCTACCATCATGATATCAGGGTCCTGTCTTACAATAGAACGCAGCCCGCTGGCAAAGGTAAGCCCGATTTTAGGCTTTACCTGTATCTGATTAACCCCGCTCAACTGATACTCAATAGGGTCTTCTACGGTTATTATTTTTTTATCCGCTTAATTAATCTTATCCACAGCCGCATATAGCGTAGTGGTTTTGCCCGAACCGGTAGGACCTGTAACCAGTATGATGCCGTGCGGTTTTCTAATTAAGGCCTCGAAACTACCCTTGGTATTAGCGGGGAATCCCAAATCCTCTAAAGATATCATAATGCTGCTGCGGTCAAGTACGCGCATTACCACGCTCTCGCCGTAAATAGTGGGGATAGTCGATACGCGCAGGTCAACTTTTTTACCCATTATCCTTAATCGAACGCGTCCGTCTTGGGGCAGGCGCCGCTCTGCAATATTCATCTCCGACATAATTTTTATTCTGGATATAATAGCCGCCTGCAAGCGTTTGGGCGGAGATTCGGTGTTATATAGCACGCCGTCTATTCTGTAGCGAACCTTAACTTGATCCTCAAAGGCTTCAAAATGTATATCACTGGCCTTGTTTTCTATGGCTTTAGATATAACCAGATTCACCAGCCTGATAACCGGCGCTTCCTGCGCCATATCTCTTAGATGATCAACATCTTCGTCATCTCCGGTTTTAAGATAATACAGCTCATCTTCAGGTATATCCTCGATAATACGTTCCATAGTGCTTGAGCCTGCGCCAAAATAGCGTTCAATAGCTTCCGTCAGTTCGCTTTCCTTACTGATAAAAACCTTAATCAAACAATTGGTGCGTAATTTTAAGGCGTCAATAGTGGCCGAATCAAGCGGATTGGCCATAGCTACAGAAAGTATACCCTCATCTAATTTCAGCGGGAAAAATTTATACTCCTGCATAAATTTTGGCGGAATACCTATGCTTAATGGGGTATTCTGCGGAAAATCAGGCAACGACAAATAAGACAAACCAAGCTGTTTGGCAAGTGTTTTAACCATTTCCTCTTCGGATAAATATCCCAAATTAACCAAGAGCTTACCTAAACGTTCGTCGGTATCTTTTTGAAGCATGAGAGCCTTATCCAACTCATCAGCGGTAATCTTTTCATCTTCAAGCAGGATTTGTCCCAGCGGCATAGCTAGCGCTTCCAGTAATTCATATTGGTCTTTCATATTATATTAACCTTCTTATAGACGAGGCGCCCCAATGTACAATTTATAGTGTGTTTTTAGGCTGTCATTCTGAACAAAGCGTAAGCGCAGTGAAGAATCTGCTCGCTGTAGCAAGTAGATTCTTC
This sequence comes from bacterium, assembly GCA_024276125.1. Classification (GTDB taxonomy): domain Bacteria; phylum SZUA-182; class SZUA-182; order SZUA-191; family JAJRXT01; genus JAJRXT01. The sequence goes on along the minus strand of JAJRXT010000133.1, from coordinate 17,628 downwards.
GCTGCGCTCCAGAATGACAAAAAAATGAAAATTTATGTTTATGTTTCTGATGTTTCGGCTTGTCTCAAGCCGAAACTATTAAAGACGTCCTCAGTGGTTTCGGCTTGAGGACAAACCGAAACATCGATATTGCAGCCATAAGCTTTCGGGGTGAGACACCCCGAAAGATACAATCTGCCCCCATATACGCGGGTAGATTCTTCACTGCGCTTCGCTTCATTCAGAATGACAGCTACCTTAATCCAAATAAATTTCTCTGATGATCTCCTGATACTTAACCGGTATAAGTTGATGTGCGGCGGAGCGGTCAAGCGCCTGTTTATAGCTTAGCTGCAAGTTGTCTTTACGTTTTGCTTCTGGTTTAATATCCTCTGGCAGCTTAGATATCTGTTCAGGGCTAAACTTGCTTGCAGCGGCAAAATACTCATGCGTATATGGAGAATTTTCTTTTTCTTTATCATGATAAGAGACGGATTCATTCATCATAGCGGATTTTTTAGATTTAATCCTTTTTTTGAGCGCCGGCTTGTTTTTACTCATTGCCAGCATTCTGGCCTTATGGTCTATATTATCCGGCTGCGGAAAATCGCCTTCTCTGCCGGTCTGCGTTCTTTTAACTTTAGCTAAAGAGGGTTCGTCTGCACGAGGTTCAAACTCCTGTATACGTTTTTTCTCGTTCTCCAGCCGGTCGATTATGCGTTTAAATACATCATCATTGGATAAATCTTTCTCCATAGCATAAGCATTATTCAGCATTTTGGCTCTAGGCGTTGTGTCTATTTCTTTGCGTGTATTGGTTGCCGTAAAATTACCGCGGTTATATATGGAGTCAATCAATTTATCCATTATTCCCTTTTGCGCTTTAGATATACCCTTATCGGCAATATTTAATCCTTTAGCGGATAAATTGGGGTTGTTAGGGGATTTATTTTTATTATATTTAACCTTAAGTCTTCTTATAGTCTGCTCTATATTGGCCAGAGCCAGCTCTTTTTTTAAATGTTTATCTTGTAGGATCGTCTCTTTAGAATTTTTATTCTCCCTGGTTTTTTGCCAGTTGCGATAAGAAACCGCTCCATTTGAAGCAATATCCATTTCCATTAAATCATTTTTAAGTTTATCTATCTCAGAAGAAATTTTGGCCATTCCTTTAGGCGCTAGCTGGTTTATCTTGTCGCTTACGCGTTTTAGGCTGGAGGCGATTTTTTTGTTATCATCAGTTTTTAATGTGCGGGCAGCTTGCGCCAGTTGCTGCGCCTGCGCCGATATCTGCGAAAGCTGCTGATTTGTTTTTTTGCTTTTTGCCGCCAATTTATCCGCCAAAGCGCCATTATTGCTACCTGTATTTTTTTGCCTAGCCAGCTTTTTAGCCAGCTTGGTCATATCAGCGGCTGTTTTATTTAAATCCTTATTATATTTTTTTATCCGCTCATCCATTTTATTATAACCGGTAAACTCAAGTTTACGATTTTTTATTTTAGCGGATAATTCCAATAATTTGTCCTTGGCTAATGACGAGCCTGTAATATCAGCTTGCTTTCCCTTACCAATATCGCCCATTATCTTATTAAATTGTTCCTGATATTGCCTGAGGGCTTTATTATTAACTGACGCATTTAGCTGTAATTCCTCCCCCGTTTCGGATAAGTCACGCAATCTTTCAGCATTATTAAATAAATCACGGGCGGCTTGTTGTAGCGTCTTACGCTCTATTTGTGCAGCTTGTACGGCGGCTTTTTTTCTGGTTTCATTTGCGATATTCTGTTTTTGCAGCTTTTCCCATAATCTGACTTGCGCTCCTGTTTTTCTAACCTTTTTGGCTAATCTTTCCAGTTGCGAGGATAGTTTGGATAAATCTTTATTAGCCGCTAAATTGTGAGAGCTAAACTCCTGGTTGCGTTCTTTTAATTTATCCGATATTTTCTCCAGCCGTCTGGCAAAATCATTATATGCCTTGGGGTCTTTTTGCAGCGCGCCTGCCACCTGCTTTATTTGTTTACCCGCATTCGCCAGCGCCGTCTCGCCGACTGCCCTTGCCGCATCGCTGTTATATTCGCCGATATCTTTTTTAAGCTGCTGCGATAATCTCAATAACTGTTTACCCACGGCTTGGTTATCCCATTTATCGGGATTTGATTCAAGCTGTTTTTGCAATTTGAGCATCTTTTGGGCTGAGTCTGAGGCGGCATTTTGCAATGCCTGCTGCTGCATACCCTGTAAATACTCCTGTTTTGCCTGATTTTGGGTCTTGGGTAAAACATATTGTTGAATAAGTTTATCCATATTATCAGATATATTTTTTAGTTCAAGTCCGGCTTGTTTTATATTAAGCATATTATTTGGGTTTGAGGTATTATTCAAAGGGGCGGTAAAATCAATATCGCCAACTCCCAAAGAAGCCATTCTATCGCCAAGCGCGCTGACAGAGTAAGAATTATTTTTAAAATCCTCTAAGTTGTTAGTATGCTCGGATATTTTATCCAATTGTTGATTTAGTCTTTTAAACTGAGCCGTTAGTTGGTTTTTATTGTAATCATTAAGAATGATTTTGTTGATATCCGCTTTACCTAATCCTTTAGCCTGCTGCAAGATTTTAAGTGATAGTTTATTTTTTAATTGACGCTCTTTGGTTTGTTTTATCTGTTTACTTAATTGTAAAAGTTCATTTCCGTTTTGTCTCAGCTTGTCAATAGCCTCTTTTTGCTTTGTATCCCGCATAAACCTTGGAGTCGTTCTGTTGGCTTTTAAATCGGCCAGCGCTTTAGCGGTCGCCGCCGCATCCAGTGAGAATTTACCTAATTGTGCTGATAAATTTGATATTTTATTGGTAACCTCATCTATTGTATTTATATCCTTAGCTTTTAGCAGGCGTTCATTTTCTAACTCTAAGCGGCGTTGTTTTTCCACTACAAAATCTTTTAGATTCATTCCGCGCATATTAGCCCTTATACTGGCGACCTCGACGTTTTCCATTTTTTTAGCTATCTGCGATAATTTAGCCGAAACATTAGCTTTTATGTCGTGGTCCGGTTGATGCTGCGGGGCATCTTCCAGCCTGATACGCTCCAAATCCGACGCATTCGGCAGTGATTTTTTGCGTTTTCCGCGGATAAGCGCCGCTTGGCGCTGCGCATTATCCGGTCCGCCTGCTTCAAGCGGTACAGGTTCTGGTTTGCCTTGATTCTCTTTTTTGGTTAGTTTGTCCAATTGTGGGTTCAAGCGTGATGCTTTGTTGCCTCTATTAAAACCCCAATTCAATAATTCTTGGGTCAGTTCGTTTAATTCGGAAGTAATCACCTGTACGTTTTCGGGATTCTCCACTTTTCTAACGCGCTTGCTGACCCCTGGAATCGGATTGTTAATGTTTTTAGGGTTTTTAACCTCTACTGCGGCTTTGCGCCAGAAAGAGGAAATCATAGCCTCTTTCTGGCGGTTAAATGAAATGCCGTCAGGATTATTTAGATGTATCAATTTATTACCAAGCGCTTCAATCCTGCGGGCGCTTACCTTCATTCCTTCTTTCATCTGATGTAAATTATGGTTTTCAGGCGGTTCATTGGTTAATGGCTTGGATTTGGTCTGCGGGTCTATCTCCAGTTTTTTCGGGCTTTGTATATTTGCGCTTCCTTTTGTTTTTATATTTTCTTTCTCTGCCGCATTGCCTAGATTAATTGATTTTAACTTGATCTGATTAAGCTTTTCCGCCTGATTTAAAACTCGTTTGGTAAGATTAGCTTTCCCAGGGGTTTCGGCTCCTCTCTCAATTTTTGCATCGGATAGGCTAATCAGCTCCAAATCGCGGCTGAGTCTTTCTAATTGTGCTACTACCGGTTTTATATCCGGTTTTTTAGTTGTTTTTTGTTCAGCCTTTTTGGAATTAGATTTTGCTAACGGCTTAGTTTTATTTTGCTCTTTTTTGTCGGTTTCATTCTGAACCTTCAATTCATCTTTTTTTTGGGCAAGGGATAAATTTGGAGCCTTATCAAAATAATCAGATAGTTTTTCCCATAAATTAGCCGGCTGTTTGTCTTGTGCAATATGATTTTGGGCCAATTGATCGCTTAAGTCTTTATTTATAGGCTCATCTTTTTTTGCCTGTTCATTTTCTTTAGGTTTCATGTTAACTGCTTTATTAGCTGCCATATTTTCGGGGTCTTTTATGTTAAAATCCAAGTTATCAACAGATAAAGAGGGCATTGCCGCAGTAGCTAACAGAACCCCGTCAGCAGCCCAACCATTTTGATCAGAATATATTCCGCCATTTTGTTCGCTTATAGTTAATAATTTTTGTACGGTTTTTCTTAACTGCTCAGAAATAGCCAGGTAATTATTTGTATTTGATTGCAGGGGAAGTTTTATGGTTATATCTTCGGCAGGACTGATTTGCTGCCAGTCTTTGGGGAATGGCGTAGGCATATCATTTGTGGCTTGCGGACTTTTTAATTTTTGTGAGGAGGTATAATTTTTTTTCTTAGCAGCCGCCTTTAGCGGGTTATCATACCAACTCTTTTTATTGCTAAAGGCAGGCTTTGGGGCAGAATTTGTTTTACCCGCTTTTATGTTATCCATTTTTTCATATAGCTGATTTAAAATCCCCGGGTCATCCGTTAAATAAACCAATTCTTCGGCCAAATTATTTATATTTTCTTTTAGATATGCAATCTGTAATTCTTTTTCCTCATTATTATCATTATCTTCTTGCAGTAATTGTTCGCTTAATAAAGAGAGATTTAATGCTTCATCGGTCAACAGGTTATCCAGCTTCTGAACTTCATTTTTTACCATAGAAAACTTACCGGAGGGCGCTTTGGATACCGAAAAAATTTTTATTGACGCCAAACCGGCATAAGCAGACGCTATAATGCAGGCTGAAGCAAATATCAACAAAGGCATAGCCAGATTTCGTTTGTTTAAAAAATCAAATTCATGCGGTAGAATATGATTTATATTCGCAGCTTTGATTCGGTTTGAAACATCGGTTAATACCAATTTGTACAACCTTTGCGATCGAATAAACATTTTGGTCTCAAGAACAGTCAATAAGCCTTCTTTTAATTCTAAACCTTTATCAATTTTAGCGATAAAAGATTTTTTTCTAGCCCTTTTTACCAAAAAATGTTCATAATAAACCCAATAAGCATATCCTGTAAATAAACCGAAACAAGCCCAGGTTATCCCCCTATGCCAGCGCCAAAGGGTAAACAATGCCAATTGAATTAAAAATAAGGTAATTCCCAGCATTAAAATAATAAAACTTGCTTCAAACCAGTTCCAGCAGACATGCCTTCTGTAAGCGCCCTCCACCTTGGATTTAACATATGCGAAAGACTCTATTAAAAAATCTTCATTTAGAGGGTTATTTTTGGTATAATCTTTTACCAGCTTAAAGACAAAAGCAAAAGCCAAGGCAATGGTAGGCAGTATAATTCCCAATATAAATGCCGGTATTAACCAGCGGCCAAAGAGCCAAAGGCTGATTCCCAAACCGGATTGATATCTGTATTTGCTCCAATTAGATATGCTTTGATACAGCGAAGTAAGGTTCGTCCATATGCCTTTAAAAAAGCCTTCAAGCGGGATTTTTCCAAAGACTATGGATATCAGCCATTGACAGTTTTCTAATATTGAATTATAAATACCGGGTTGATAGGTTTTAAATAAATATATTGCCGCAACAATCAATAAAATAAGTAAATAAAAACTACGTTTAGATGATGTTTTTGACCTGTAAGTTAGTTTTTTCTCTCGTAGTCTCATCTAATTTCCTATATTGTTGTACTTAATTTGCTTGACTTTAGTGTAAGCAATTATATGTTTTTAAGACAATAATTATGCTCTACTCGTATTAATTTTACCAGAAAACTACCGTAAAGTAAATCAATTATACAAGGACTCTTAACCCAAGCTTAATTGGGATAACTTAAGAAATACAATGAGAAAAACAGTTAATCAGAGGATTAATTTGAACAAAAAAAACATAGCCGGGCTTATTTTTATCCTCGCAATTGTTCTTTGTACTGTTTTAATTTTAATGAAATTATCGAAAGGAATTTTTAGGGGATACGTTTGGGATGACTCTTATATGTATCTGCGCTATGCCAATAATCTTATAAATTATGGCAGGATTTCATGGAATCCCGGGGGCGAGCCGACCTATGGGCTGACTGCTCCTTTGTACTTAAGCATTGTATTACCGCTTTACCTGATTGTAGGTAATCCAGCATTTACGCTGTTTTTCTCCAGTTTTTTTTGCGGCCTTGTTTTTATCGGCTTACTTGTCTTTTTGCTGATTAAATACATGGATACTCGTATTGAAATTAAATGGTTGTTTTTGGGATTACTCTTTTTAAGTTTTGGGATAACTTCAAGGCTGGTAAACCATTTTATTACCGGAATGGATACCTGTTTTGCACTGGCGGTTCTGACCGGCTATATTATTATAATGAAATGGTATAATTCTCATCCAACTACCAGCAGGGCAGTTTTAGCGGGTATTTGGGGCGGGCTGGTTTTTTGGTCAAGACCGGATATGATGCTTTATTCTGCTATAATACCGGCGTCATGTTATCTTTTTACCCGCGATAAAGACCATAAAAAGAAAGCCTTGCTCATATTGGGGATTAGCGGCGGCGCTCTTTTAGCCGTAATTATCTTAAACCACTACCTTTTGGGTTCGTTTTTGCCGCTTCCTTTTTATGCAAAATCCACCAAAGCATACGGGGAATCTGTATATATAGCTTCCCGAAACATTGCTGGCATACAATTTGTGAATTATTTTAAAAACCATGCCTGGCTTGTTATAATTATTTTATCGGATATTTTACTGAATTTTAAGAAATGGAAAAATGAGGCGCTACCTGTGGAAAAGGGGCTTTTAATCGCTGTCTGTTTTTTTATTATATATTACAGGTTTTTCGTATTGCAGGTTATGGGGTATAATTCACGTTTCTATTATCCTACCCTGCCGGCTATTATTTTTCTAGCCTCACAAAGCCTGATAAATTTAAGCGAGTATATAAAACCGCTTGCTCAAAGCTTCCTAAATGGTGCAAAGAGTAATATTAAGAAAAGTTTATTATTTGTACTTGCAGTTCTGCTGGCTTTAGCGCCGGCTGGCTATCTGATAAATAGGACAAAAAGCTATGCGAGCTGGTTAGAAGACGTTTTATCTAATGATAAATTGACCAGCCTTAGCGTTCAAGATATATTAACCACTCCAAATGTCATGCTTAATCCTAAATCATGGGAAAATTTTTACTGGATTGGTATTAGGCGCTTTGCTCTTTTGCCTGCTGATCTGGTGGCGGCTACTACTGAAATTGGATATTCGGGACTTATATTTGATAATAAGGTAGTTGTTGATTTAGCGGCGCTTAATGAATCAGAGTTTGCTCTTAAGGGATTTTCCGTAGACCGTTTATTTGAAAAATATGCCCCTGACCTATTGTATATGCCGCATCATTCATATGAAGAAATGAACAGGGAAATTCGTGATAATCTATTTTTTAAAAATAATTATGATTATTATCCCGCTTCTGTTTTAGGTAATACGTTTAAACTTGAAGTAGCGCTAAAGAAAACCAGCCCGTATTATAAAGAAATGCAGAATATAGTAAAAGACGAGCTGGCAAAGGTTAATCCTGAATAATGCTACTTAACCCAAGTTGCCACCTATGGTAAAGTTATCCATTTTTGTCATTCTGAGACCGAAGGTCGAAGAATCTGCTCGCATACGAAGGCAGATTCTTTACTCCACTTCGTTTCATTCAGAATGACAGCTATGTAAAACCAAATATTTCTATAAATAGAACCTATAAGATAGCAACTTGGGTTACTTAATAGGCGTACAGTTTGCCGTAAGGACGGTGGCTTATAGGAATCAGCTTGATAAATGGTTTATTCATTATATCATCTAAATTTAACCCTAAATCCGTGCAATACTCGGTAAGCAATCCTTTAAGAGTTTTATTATCCTCTTCAGTTAATTCCATAACGCCAACCTCGGCGCCCAATTTATATTGTTCCACCTCTCCGCGGATATAAATCGTACCGCCGTGCATACCAGTACCAACATAATCTCCGACTATAGGTTTATCCTTATCATGGTGTAACCCCAGCAGGATTAAATTGCCGCCGGCCATATATTCGCCAAAAAAATCACCGGCGCAACCGCCTACAATAATAGCGGGAATTTTAGTTTTATAAGACTTCATATGAATACCCACGCGATAGCCCACATCGCCCAATATATGCAGCTTGCCCCCGCGCATACCGTAGCCCAAAACATCGCCGGCATGTCCGTGGATAACAACCTTACCCTCATTCATGGTATTACCCATTCCATCTTGTGCATTATTATGCACTGTAATTACAGGCCCGTTCATAAAGGTAGCCAGATCATTACCCGGCACCCCGTCCATATTGATGCTGACCTTATCGCTTATACCGTCTCCGATATAACGCTGACCATTTACGCCGGTAAGTCCTATCTCAGTAGCGCCATCGGCAATAGCGGCTCTAATTTGTTCATTTAATTTGCGGTAATAAACACCGCCTGCATCTATACTTATTTTATTTTCCATATTTTTTTATTCCATAGTTTGTTAAATCTATTATCTAATTGACCGAGACTTAATTTAACTCAAGTTGCTACCTATAGGTTTATTTTTAGAAATATTTGGTTTTACATGGTTGTCATTCTGAATGAAGCGAAGCGGAGTGAAGAATCTTTTCGCTGTTGCGGGGGGGAGATTCTTCGGCCTTCGGCCTTAAGAATGACAAAAATGGATAACTTCACCATAGGCAGCAACTGAGACTTAATTTACTCAATATTCAATACTATTGCCTTCAAGGGCAAAATTTTCTTCATTATCAGCTTCTATCTTTTGCTTAAGCTCTATAAAACCCATTTTGTATTTATCGTTAAAAATCTCAGTTTGGCTTCGGTAATACTCTACTTTAGCCAGAATTTCCGCCCGAAAAGGATTAAGCAGCTTGTCTTCCATTTTATCTTTTCTAACCCAAGCCGGAATTTTAATTTCTATTATTTCTACCTTTGACATAACCCCGATTTCCGCTTCATTTAGTTATTAATTTCAACGCTAAGTTATGCTCTAATTATTTAACTCATGTTACGCAAAAAAATCTAATAATACCGCCGTAGGGTGGATTAAGGGGTGTTATATAACAGGTATTCTTACATATTTGAAGAACACCGAACAGCCGGTAAGTTACCCCGAATCCACAGCGCCTAGCGCTTGAGCATAGCCGAAAACGCATTGCCTATTTCCCAATGAACTGATTGAGGCGCGATAAGTTCTGCTCCCTTGGTCAGTCTAATTAAGACTCTTTTTTCTGGTTCATTAGCAATCACAGCAATAATGACAGATGTATCTAGCACAATATCCATAATTGGATAAATTCCTTAAGACAAACCAGTGTCTTTTGGAACCATGATTACCTTCCAGCCGGTTTTATACCCAGTATATCCAAGGTTTGCTTATCCAGTCCCACTCCGCGCAGTCGCTCGCGGCTGCCGCGGAAGCTCTCAATTGCATTTACTCCCAGCGAACCGAGTATTTCCTTTATCTCAAGCGCCCAAGATCTTAATAAATTAACCAACCTTTGCGCTCCCTCTTCAGGGTCAAGCCTTCTGGTAAGCTCCGGCTTTTGCGTGCATATTCCCCAAGCGCATTTACCAGTATAGCACATCTGACAAACGCGGCAGCCTAGCGCCACCAGCGCCGCCGTACCTATAGCCACCGCATCGGCTCCCAGCGCTATGGCTTTAACTGCATCGGCGCTTGAGCGTATAGAACCCGCCGCTACAATGGATGCCTGATTGCGGATACCCTCCTTACGCAGGCGGTCGTCTACCGCCGCCAGCGCAAGCTCTATAGGTATACCTACATGATTACGTATCACCGTAGGCGCAGCGCCCGTACCGCCGCGGAAACCGTCTAAATACAATATATCTGCTCCAGCCCGCACAATACCGCTGGCAATTGAGGCTACATTATGTACGGTAGCAATCTTTACTGATACCGGTTTATAATTAGTCGCCTCTTTTATAGCATAAATCAACTGACGCAAATCCTCAATTGAATAAATATCATGGTGCGGAGCCGGCGACAGAGCATCCGTACCGGTTGGAATCATTCTGGTTTTGGATATCTCCATACCGATTTTCTCACCCGGCAAGTGCCCGCCAATACCCGGTTTTGCCCCTTGGCCAATCTTTATATCTACCGCTACGCCGGCATTTAAGTAATCCGCATGCACCCCGAATCTGCCTGAGGCCACCTGTACTATAATATTATCTCCGTAGGAATAAAGGTCTTTATGCAAGCCCCCTTCGCCGGTATTCATAACCGTACCCACTTCGCGAGCCGCCATAACCAGCGATTTATGCGTATTTAGACTTACCGCGCCATAGGACATGGGGGAAAAAATAATCGGCACATCCAGTTTCATTTGAGGCTCAAACTTGGTCTTGCTCTTTAATTTTCCGTCAGAAGCTGATTCTACTTTTATGGTATCGGGTTTGCGTCCTAAATATGTACGCAGTTCCATAGGTTCCCGCAGCGGGTCTATGGATGGATTCGTTACCTGACAGGCATCCAGCAACATATGATCAAAATAAATCGGATAATCCACGTCACAGCCCATACCGGTAAGCAGCATACCGCTTTGTTCCGCCTGCTTCCAGATATTTTTGCGATGTACATCCGTCCAGTTAAAACTGGCTTTAAAAGCCAGCGGATTTTCTCTTACTTCTATTGCCAATTCAGGACAAAAGGTTACACAACGTTGACAGGCTACGCATTTAGCCGAATCAGTCACCACTCTGTCTGCAAAGCTGTATACTCCAAAACTGCAATTTTGCAGACATCGCTTGCAGCGGCGGCAACGCTTGTGATCAACGATTACTTTAAATTCCGGGGGCATTGTATTTCTAAGCATAAATAAACCTTATTTTTTAAGCTGATATTATAAGAAACCGGCTTAGAGCCGGAGTAATATACTATATGTTTATATGTTTCGGTATGTCCCATGCCGAAACATATTACGCACAAACAACGTGTTTCGGGGTGAGACACCCCGAAATATAGAGTGAAGCGTTTTCTTAAAAAGGATACCATTACCTGTCATTCTGAAGGCCGTAGGCCGAAGAATCTCCCTCCGCAACAGCGAGCAGATTCTTCATTCCGCTTTGCTTCATTCAGAATGACAATTTCCTTAAGTCAACAGCATTGATGGTTACCCCTGGGGAAACCTCCTGGCAGCGTTCAATATATCCGGGTTTTGAAACCAGATATAATACATCAATTTACGATTCCCTCTCCCATTTTTACAATTACCGGCGCTCCGGCTTTCGGCGCCCAGACTTTATCGGGATTCTTACATACCGTTCTAATAGCTGATTCCTCGCTGGCCATATAAACGCGGTCGTCCTTAGTGGCTGCGATAAGCGGTCTTAGCTTAATACGGTCGTTAAAACCGATTAATCCGCCGCTATGAGCAAATAAAATGGAAAAGGGACCATTTAATAATGCAGAACCGTAAACCAGACGAATCTGCGTTAATAACTCTTTTTCATCCGGCTCCATCCGGTCAATATCTTTCCAAAAGGGCGCCGCAAGCGCCATACAGGCAAGACGCGGGGTTAATCAGTGTTTTCTTATAAGCAGATCAAACAAATAGGCCACTACTTCCGTATCGGTCATAAGCGTACACTTATAGCGGAACATCTCCAGATAACGCTTGTTTATACCGTAAGAGGATATCTCTCCATTATGCACGATAGACCAGTCAAGCAGGGTAAAGGGATGCGCCCCCCCCCACCAGCCGGGCGTATTAGTGGGAAAACGGTTATGCGCAGTCCAGATATATGCCTTATATTCATCTAATTTAAAAAATTCGGCAATATCATCAGCCAGTCCCACTCCCTTAAAGGCGCCCATATTTTTTCCGCTGGAGAAAACATAAGCCCCGTCAATGCTGGAATTTATCATCATTACTGTTTTAACTACAAAATCATTTTCATTTAAGTCTTCTAATTCCAAATCGGGGCGTTCGCTTTTTGGTTTAACAAAATATCTCCATAACAGCGGATGAATGGTAATAACCGCAGTACGGCGGCAGGGAATAGGCTCTTTGCGCACTACTATATAATTATCTTCCAGATATTCCTCTACCTCAGTTCTACCCTTTTCATGATCATACATAACATGTAAGGCATAATAATCTTCATATTCGGGATAAATGCCATAAGCGGCAAAACCCGCCCCCAAACCATTACCGCGTTCATTTTGTATTGCAATGGTAGGCACAATCTCATCAGCCGGCAGCAACTGCCCGTTTGTGCTTATAACTCCCGACAGGCCGCAGCCTGAAATATCTTTTTGGTATAAATGATTCATAATTACTTAATCCAATATTTTTTTATAGATGTATATCTTTCGTGATGTATCACCACAAAAGCTTATTAACAATAAATAATGGTTACTAGAGTTTTCTCGCGAAACCAAAGCTGTTTAATTTTATTAGCTGTCATTCTTGAACGAAACGAAGTGTAGTGAAGAATCTTCCTCCGTATGCGAGTAGATTCTTCGGCCTACGGCCTCAAGAATGACAAAAATGGATAACTTTACTATAGGTAACAACTTGGGTTATTTAATAATTCTATACGTAGTATACGCAAAGTTTATATCATTTGCCATTGCAAACTCGTCCAGTAGTTTTTTACTCAAAAAATCCTCCGAAAATCTTATTTGAAGAGGTTCTACCAGATATCTTAAGCTTAATTCTACGCCGCTTTCAACTATTTTTACATAAACAGTAGGAGTAAGTCTGCTATAATGAATAGCATAACTATCCTGCACCTGTCTTATTTTTTTATCTAAATCACGCGCCCAATTATTGTGAAATTCATCTAAATACTTAAGGCAAATTTCCTTAGCCTTATGATAATTACTTTCAAAGGTAATGGTAATTTTAACTTCATTCCAGATAAAATTAAAACCTTTGCTATAATTATATATTGGGTTTTTAAAAATAAAATTATTCGGCAGATAAACGATTCTACCGGTAGACTGCTCTTCTTTAACCCAGCCTTCAACTTCTAATAAGGCGATATAAAAAGCCCTTATATCTATTACATCGCCTTTAATCTCACCAATCTGAACCCGCTCGCCGGTTTTAAACGGCCCCCTTACCGTAAGAAGAAACCAGCCGAAACCGCTTAAGATCAATTCGCTTAAGGATATAACCAAACCAGCGCCGATAATGGAGAACAATACCCCCAAATTTACATGCTGTAACCAGATTATCCCCGCTAAAAACAGGGCCAGCCCTGTTAATGAATAAACGGTCAGCTTGCGATAGCTGTGTTTTAAGGTGACATCTTCAATCCGTTTATTTATGTGATAGACGATTACTTTTTTAATCAGCCAAGCGGTTACAAATGCAACAACAGTAACAATCGTACGGAGAAAAACATTATGAGGCAAGGTAGTTCCTTCCCTGATTAACGATCTTCAATTACGAAATTATCGAATTAGCGCTGCTAATCCTCAAATTTTGTTTAATCAGATCGTTTAGAATCTAACCCAAATCTTAGCGCCAAAATGCACAACTTATTTTTACTTAATCCCTTAGATTTACGCCTTAAATCTTTCCAGTAATTCTCTCCACTCCTGCATACCGCTGGGTTTGGCCTGCGGCAGTTTTAGGCGTTTGCTCAAAGTAGCCTGCGGTTTACCCAATCTGGATGTAGCGCTGAATGTATCTATCATATTTTTCATGGTTTCAGGCGCCATGTTTTGCTCTACAGCCAGTCGTTTTAATATGGTGAATACCTTTTCCATACCGAATCGCTGCGGACATAATTCCACGCAAGTATGACATTCAACGCAATTCCAAATCTCAGGCAGTTTTAATAATTCTTCCAGCTTGCCTTCTAATACCCGCCCAATTATAGCTTGCGGCTCAAATTTGGGAACATTTAAAGCAGAGGGACAGTCATTCTCACAAGCCCGACAAACATGACAGCGCTTTAAGCTGGCAAGATCAAAGTATTCTTCAATCAGCTCCATTTGGCTGCTGCGTTGCGACCAGTCTTTTAGGAATGTATCCGCCTTGATACGGTGCATATTAAGTCCCAGCTCTTTGGGCGTAATCCCCATAGCCAGTCCTAATAATTCAGTATAATGAAATACCGGTATATCAAAGGGATCGCCCTGGCGGCGCATTAAAAATTGCTGCGTATCAAATTGCAAAAAGCAGGCCGGACAGGCCACGCATAGGGCGTCAATGCCAAGTTCATGTAATTACAGCAACTTACGGCGCGCCATATCCAAAGCCTGAGAAGGGTCGCAGCCGCGCCCCAATGACTCGCCGCAACAAAACAGCTTGCTCGGATAATCCACGCATCCTGCTCCAAGCGCATTAACCAGCATCTCTAATTTTACCGGAGCATGAGGATTTTCAAATCCGCCTCCCTCTCCCGGACGCAGCAGGTGACAGCCGTAGTGTACGGCTATTTTCATACCCCACAACGGATTTGACAGCTTTCGGGATAATACATCCGCTCCGATATCATCGGCTAAAAGCTCAATAATGTGTTTTACCTGCATTCTGCCACTATATTTTAGCCCGCTATCCTGCAATACTTTATTTATACGTATTGCTAACGGAGGGTTTATGCTCAATTTATGAGCCGCCGACTTAAAAGTAGCATAGCAGCCGTTACACGGGGTAATAAGCGCCTCGCCGCCGGCAGTCTCAGCCAGCGCCAAATTTCTGATAGCAGTAAGCAGCCAGATGTCATCACCCATGTTTTGAGCCATATTCTTTTCAGGACAGCAGGTAAAACCTGAGATATCTTCTGCCATAATGCCCAGTTTTTCCAGTATAACCCTGGCAGCTTTTTCCATAAAGGGGAAACGCGCCGGAATCTGACATCCCCAAAAATAAATATATTTTTTCATCTGTTTATAACCTGCTTAATTTTGGTGTTTTTTTATTACAACTTAACTTTTGAATTTTGCGGATATTTCTATAATAACGTAAGTTCGACATAAGGATACTAAAATATTATTAGAGATCAATTGATTATAAGGGCCACTTTAGTTGACTCCGAAACCAAAGCCGTTTAATTTTCTTAGCTGTCATTCTTAAGCGCAACGAAGTGGAGTGAAGAATCTACTTGCGTATGCGAGCAGATTCTTCGGCTACGGCCTCAGAATGACAGAATATAATCTTTTTCGTAAGAGAACTAAAGTAGCCATTTTGATTATAGAGTTTCCTGTTTTTCAAACATCCCCAAATCAAGTAAGCGAGCGCTATGAATAATCCGCATTATAATTACTTTTGCCTTCTGAATACAAAAAATGGTTCTATAACTGCCATATATAAGATGCCGATATTCTTTTCCCAATTCCACAATTCCGGAATAACCGGGCAACGTAGGGAATAACTTTCTAAGGAATCGATTTGCCGCTCAACCTCTTTGATCCATTTTACGGCTGCTTTTGGATTATCATGGAAAATATATTCAAAAATCGAGATGATATCTCTTTCAGCAACCTTAGTAATTTCAACCGGATATTTTAGCGCTTGCTTTTAATTCTTCCAAGAAAACTCTGGCTGGACGAGTATTTCCTTTTTTAACATCAATTTCTGCTTCGGATAATAATGCTCTCAAGTTTAATGCCTTTATAGTTCTTTCATAGACTGCTATGTCAAGTAATACAACGTCAGGTTTCCCGTTTACGGTTACCATTACCGGTTGGCCAGTGCGGTGAATCTCGTCAAAAATCTCCTGAGTTTGATTCTTCAAATCTGAAATTGATTTTATATTCTCTGTAATATTTATAGACATTGCTGCGTTTCCTTGTTTTGCGTAATATCAGTAAGTAAACACACAAGATAGAGATTTTAACCCTTAGAGAACGAGTTTGTCAAGTTAAATTCCTTCATTTTTTTTCTTAAGGTATTACGGTTTATCCCCAGGATTTGAGCGGCTTTGGTTTGATTATAGGAAACCGCATTCAGCGCCAGCCTTATTAAGGATTCTTCTGTTTCTCTTATAACCTGACGATATAGATTGCATTTTAAATTTTCTTTAGCGCTGTGGCGCAGTACATTTTTTAGTTTTATTTCGACCATCTCTTTAAAAGACAGGCGGCATATATTCTCATCTATTGTCATTTAGCTGCTCTTTGTGTGAAATTTAATCGGTAAACCAAAAATCATTTGCTTTCGGCGGGTCAAAATAGTACATTCTGCCGTAACGATAAATCAAATGTTGATACTGTCCAACTCCCCAATTATCTCTCATCAGGCGATCGGCGCTCATGATGAAACCCAGCAGACCTCCATGCTTTTTTAAGCATAATCGAGCATAGTGAGAGCAGGTGGGGTATAACTGACAACGCGCTCCGTCAATAGGCGAGATATACCGTTGAAAAAGTTTTACATAAGAATTAAAAACTACCCCGGGGGTAGATATATAGCGCTTTTGTGGAGTTGTATTTGTAATGGTGTTTTTTTTCCAGGGGGAGCGAAACTTGTCTGCTCTTACGGGGGTAGTTCCCAAGCAGATAATTAATAAATTAACTACCAGAGCCGCTGGATAGATTCTTAATTTTTTGTAATTCCTCTTTTGCCTTAGGCGCCTTAGAACTCCATGAATATTTGTCCGTAATAGTTTTAAAGGCTGCTTGAGATTTTTCATATTTACCCTGGGCCTTATAAATTTCACCTGTATTAAAGTATGCGTTTACTAAAATACGCGGATTCCTGACTTCTTTTCTGGTAATTATTTTATGATATTCTTTAAGCGCCAACTCGTTGTTTTTCATCTTATCCTGATAAAGCTGACCAAGATTATACAGGCATTGTTCAATATTGGCGTCCGTGCGCAGAACGTCCATAGCCTGTTCGTAATGTTTTATGGCATTTTCATAGTCTTTTTGCTGCTCATAATATTTAGCCATGCGGCGCAGTGACAGGGCTGCATACGGGCTTTTAGGATTCTTTTTTAATACAGTATTATAAGCAGTCAGGGCCTTATTGTATTGATTTAGGCGTTCATATGATTCACCAACCAGATATTGGGCTTCAGGGGCATAGGGCGAGCTTGGATTTTCAGCCAGATATTTTTCAAAATGAGCGATAGCCTCTGTGTGCTTATTTGTTACCTGTAAATATTTCCCGTCATTCATGCTGACTTTTTTAGGCAGACAGGCCGTCAATTGACTTACTAATAGTGCGCTTAATATTACATACTTTATTTTCATTTTTTTACCTGTAATCTATGTGATAGGTTTACAGCTTGGTTGACAAAAACAGCGTTAAAAGCCCGCATTCTTATCAGCTCAATTATTAATGAAAAGTATAACTTAGCACCAAAAAGTTGTCAACCACAATCTGGACTGACTTTTAGATAGCGCAAGCAAAACCGCCTGTTATTCTGAACATATTGCACCGCAGGCAGCGGACTACTGTAGCCGCCCAACTTTAGGTCGGCTGTGCGGGCGGGTTTAAAAACCAGCGGCTGCAAAAAAATGGAATTTCCTATAAGATACTGCAAAAGTTCATAAGCTGTGATTTGTAAATATCAAC
>JAJRXT010000132.1 GCA_024276125.1 bacterium | reverse complement strand
CTTTGCCTTGTTCCACCCTACAATTTAAGTGAGTTAATAAATAAATGTTTTCAAAACTTCTACCCTCAAACAAGCGCCTGATCAAGCTGGTACTTATTTTATCTTTAGCCGCTGGTTTGACATATTGCGGCTCCAGTCCCACAGAGCAGATAAATCAGGCGCTGGATCGGCGAAAAGAGGGCATGATAAAAAAAGATATAGATATTTATATGTCGGCTGTATCCCGTAGCTATGACGACGGGAAAAATAGCTATGCCGATATAAGAAAAAAGATGCAGGATTTTTTCTCCGTTTTTGATAAAATAGAATTACAGATTGAAGACAGAAGTTTTTATATATCCGGTAAAGACGCAAAAGTTGTAGAAAAATATATATTATCATTTAGTTTTCCAGCCGGTACACAAACAGGCAAAGCGGAGCAGTTGTTTATTATGCGAAAAGAAGAAGACGGCTGGAGGATCGTAAATGGATTGGGAAACCAGTAACCCATGAAGCATAACCTTGCCTGCATAATATCCATTATACTGGGTTGCTTTTTTTTAACTCCGGCCTATGCGCACACCTACCTGCCGCAGCTTGTTCCGTCTTTATTCCCCGACAGTATATCTATATCAAAAGACGAATCAGCCGAATCACAAAAGCGCTCAGATAGGGATGGCAGCTCCGATTACTCGCGTTATGGAGGCACCCTGACGGTAGCAACCGGCCCGGTGGATACGCTTGACTCGCAACTTGCCCTAAGCCCCAATGCGCATCTTATTATCGCAAACATTCAGGAAGGGCTGTACGGATATGATGATGAGAACAACATAATTCCCGTATTGGCAGAGTCCCTGCCGCAAATGCAGGATGAGACCACCTATCATATTTACCTTAAATCAGACATTAGATTTCACGACGGCGCCCTGCTAAACGCCGCAAGCGTAGCATATACTGTACAGCGTCTGTTAAATCCGCATACCGGAGTAAAAAGCCGTATTTTATTTGCCAATATAAAATCCGCTCGGGCATTAGATGATACTACTGTAGAAATTAAGCTTAACCGGCCTGATAATTCACTGGCTTATCTGTTTGCGCGTCAGGAATTATATCCCTTATCGGCTGATACGGTCAAGAAATACGGATTGGGCTACGGCAAGGTTAGTATTATCGGTACAGGTCCTTTTTTGTTAGCCGAGTGGCATCGTGATGATAAAATTGTACTTACCAGAAATCCGTTCTATAGAATCAAATCCCTTCCCTATTTAAATATACTGGCGTTTAAACCTATGAGCAACACCGCTTTACAGGTTGAGGAATTAAATCTGAGGCGGCTTTCTGTAGCGGTTAATTTACCCCCTGAGGCGGCAGACTGGATAAAAAGCCAAAGGATAATAACAGCGGCTAAAGCGGGGACAATCTTGGAGCAGATTTATTTAAACACATCTATTCCGCCTTTTAATGATAAATCCGTGCGCATGGCTATGGCTTACGGTATTAATCGTAAGGCAATAGTCAATAAAGTTTTTAGTAATAAGGCGACGCCTGCTTACAGTATATTCCCTTTTTGGCATTGGGCGCATAATCCGGGGTTTACGCCGTATAAATATAATCCCAAAAAGGCTAAAAGAGCCTTACAAAAAAGCAATTATTGGCTGGGGGCGCCGATTGAATTTAGACTGATATATACCAATAGACCGCAATTTGAAAAACAGGCTCAGATGATAAAAAAGCAGTTGGACGCTATAGGTTTTAGAGTGCGCTTACAGGCTTTATCCAAAAAGGAGTTACTGGATTATCTTTATTCCAGAGAGGGAAAGAGCCGGAACGAATTTAATGCGGCGTTAGAGGATTGGAATGGCGGTATGCACCCTGATTTATACAGTTATATGCTGTATTCGTCGAATTCAATTTACAATAAGACGCTGTATAATAATGCAGAGGTTGACCTTTTGTTACAGGATGCCAAGGATTCCGGGACAATAGAAGAAAAGGCGATGTTTTATAAGCAGGTGGAAAAGATTGTAACCAGGGACGCAAATACGGTCTATTTAAGTGTTTTGGATAATATCTGCGCTTATAGAAACTATGTAGCGGGTATCAAGTTAAACCGCAGCGGTATAATTGATTTTACAGAAGTCTGGATGCGAAGATAGCGGGGCTGTCGCTTAAGAAAATTGTGGATATTTCTCAGTAGTGTCCGGTTAGGTTTTTGCATACCGGAAAAATCAATAATTTTGCCAAATTATCAAACAGGATATTCCTTATTTCCCCTCTCCCCTAGGGGAGAGGATCAAGGTGAGGGGGATTTTTTCTTATTTACCCCTCACTCTAACTCTCTCCCCAGGGGGGAGAGAGGACAAGAAAAGCGTTTTGCGCTTTATGCAAAAACCTAACCGGACACTACTGGATATTTCTATAACTTATTGGCCTTAATAGTTTATTAGCTCATGTTACGCAAAGCTTGCTTTTAAATGTAGGGTGGATCAAGCCCATATTAGAGAAGAGCCTAAAAAATATGTAGAGATTACGTTTTTTGACAGTTGCGGATCCACCATATTTACTGTCATTGCCAACGCAGCGAAGCGGAGTGAAGAATCTCCTCGCTATTGCAGGGGGAGATTCTCAAATCTGAATCCGAAGCCTAGTTGTCGGATTTGAAAATCCGACAACACAAGTAGGGGCGGTGGATTCGGGCTAAACTTTTAATAATTCATTGTCCTTAACTTATAACGTATATCTGTAATATAAGACCCCTTAATCCACCCTACGTATGGTCTTAATGTTTTTTTGCGTAACGTCAGTTAGTATAGCTCGTCCAAAGGGAGCTTATCTTAAAGGAAAATATGCCCCAAAATAATGTAAAAAATTTTAGAAAACTGATTAGCGCCTACCTTAAGCGGCTGCGGCATATCGCCGGCCAGCCGGAGGCCAGTTCGGAGCTGTCATATCGTCCGGCAATGGATTTCCTGCTGGAGCATTTGTCCGATGCGTTTTTTAAATCAGCTCTGTCGTTGGTATCGCTTACCGAGCCTAAGCGTAAGGCTTACGGCGTTCCAGATTACAAGTTAACGACGGAAAAAGGCTGGCTTATCGGTTATGTGGAGACCAAGGGCTTAGGGGTTAATCTGGCCGAGTATGAGGACTCAGAGCAGATAAAGCGTTATCGGAGTTCCGGTATGCGTCTTTTGCTTTGCAATTATCTGGAATTCAGCCTGCTTGACGCCGATGATTCAAAAACAAATAAAACCGTCCGCCTGCTTAGCAGAGACGATCTTAAGGCGGGCAGGCCGCCTTGTGCTGCACAAATTGACGCCCTGTACCTGCTGCTGGATCATTTTTTGTGCGAAGCCAGAGCAGATATCAATACGCCGCAACAGTTAGCTCAGCGGCTGGCATATGTTGCCCGTCATACCTGCGATCTTCTGCGTGATGCTTATGCTGATGAAGACGAATACGGTGATTTGCACAATTTAAAGTCCGCCTTTGAAAAAACCTTAATCCCGGATTTATCGCCGGAGCAATTTACTGATATGTATGCTCAGACGATTGCCTACGGTTTATTTGCCGCCCGCTGCAATCATAATCAGCCGGATATTTTTAATCTGGATAATGCGTGGAGCGATATTCCCAGAACCAATCCTTTTTTGCGTAAACTGTTTGAGTCTTTAACCGGCTCTGCTTTGGAGGATAAGCCGTATTGCTGGATCATTGAGGATTTGGCGCATCTTCTGGCCGCTTGCAATTTGAGCGCTATTTTGCAGGATTTCGGCAGGCGCAAGCGCTCTGAGGACCCGGTGGTGCATTTTTATGAGACTTTTTTGGCGGCTTATGACCCGAGGCTTCGTGAAAAGCGCGGGGTGTATTATACGCCTGCGCCGGTGGTTTCATATATTGTGCGCTCTGTTGATTATCTGCTGCGTAAGCGTTTCGGCTGTGCGGAGGGATTAGCCGATACGTCTACTGTGCAGGTTAGGTACAAGGAAAATGGTAAGGAAAAAAGTGAGACGTCATCCCGGGTGTTGATACTTGATCCGGCTTGCGGAACGGGGACTTTTTTATATGCGGCGGTTGATTTTATCCGCGAGCGTTTTATGCGCTCTGGTAATGCCGGTATGTGGAGCGATTATGTAAGCGGGCATCTGCTGCCGAGGCTGTTTGGCTTTGAGCTTTTAATGGCGCCTTATGCCGTGGCGCATCTTAAGCTGGGGATGCAGCTTGCCGGTTATGATTTAACGGATGCGCAGCGGGGATCATGGACATATGATTTTATTAAAAACGAACGCTTAGGGGTAT
>JAJRXT010000018.1 GCA_024276125.1 bacterium | reverse complement strand
TACGCAAAACTTGCTTTTACATGTAGGGTGGAGCAAGCCCATGCTAGAAAAAGAGTATAAAAAGATATACTCGGATTACTTTTTTGACAGTTGCGGCTCCACCATACTTACCCTATAAGTAATTGTAGAGGCGGTGGATTCTGGGTAATCCTTTCATAATTTACAGTCTTTAATTTATAACCAATATCTGTTATACCAGACCCCTTAATCCACCCTACAGTGACATTATTATTTTTTTGCGTAACATGAGTTAATAAAACACGGCGCTAGCCGTTAAGTTCTTCTTTTAATATATACACCTGCATACTGCCGATTTTTTTCAGGAAGTTATAGTGCGCCTTCACATAATTTTCCACCGGATTATCAAGCATTTCTTCTTTGGTAAAATAGGTACTGAATTTTACCTCTTTATGCCGTCGCGCTATAAAATCATCACGGAATACCAATTTGGGCTTTTTTGTTTTAAGCCGGTCGATCACATCGGCTATCTGGCTGTCTGTATAATAAAAATCTATAGTATTAAATTTGGTGGGATTGGGACGGTTAAGCAAAAAATACAATACAGATTGATGATAAAAGAAAAATATTCCATCATCTTCTTTGGTGTATTTTTCCACCACTTCTTTAAGCTGCCTTATATCGTTTATTGTAGACTCGCTTGCGCTTATTGTACCATGAGTGGTTTCCAACCTGGAATTATTTTTATAGAGGCTAAGTGAACGGCTGATATTATCAAATACTACATCAACACTCAAAAAACCGATTAGCGCAGCCAAAAAAGCAAACCTTAATAAACCGGACAAATTGAAATTTGGCTTGAGCTTACCTTCATCCCCCTCACCCTGCCCTCTCCCCGCTGGAGCGAGGGGATTGCGTAATAATTTAAAATCATCCAGTCTTAGAAAATGAAAAATATAAAACAGCGCCAAAACATAACCGGCTACAGACATTGTCCGTATCTGCCAGTCACGCGGATTGGTAAGAGACGCAATATATACTCCTCCGCCAATTAAGGTATAAAGCAGTAGATAATTGGATTTGGATTTTATATAAGCCCTTTGTCCAAAAGATTTTATTGCTACGTAAATGAACGTCAGTCCAAAACCGATAATCTGAAAATAACCGATAAAAATCTCTTTAATCGAACCAACCAGCGCGCCAAAACTGAAATTATGCAAAGGAGCAAGTATAATCGCCCGCTCTTCCGCAAAATAGGATAAGGCCGTATCCAATTTGTACTCTTTTAATATCCAGGTAAAGGTGAAATACACCATATCGCCCAAAGCAGAATGCGCCCAGAAAAAGGCCAGTACCGGAATAAGAAATAGACCAATTACTAAATTGTAAATGAAAATATTGGTGATAATTTGTTTTAGTTTAATAGTCCCAACAGTATTTAATGCCTCATACTTTGCCTGTAGTATATAATTTACAACCAAGAATAGATTACCGCCGGCAACTACATAAAAACCTACACTTTGGGTAAAAAATGCTACTAAAGCAGAAGACAGCCCGCATAGTATTAAATTTATTCTTTTATAATCCGATTCGATATATTTACAAAAAAGATACGTTGAAAGTAAAGATGAGGTTACGCTTAGCATATGGTGGGACAGAAAATTCCACCAAGGAAGAAGCATGGATACAAGAAATAATATACATACAAGTATAAAACAAACCGAATTTTTAATCCTTTTGGCCAGCAAATAGACCAAAAAACAAACCGATATATTAACTGCCAGCGCCAGTCCCCTGGCAACAGCAAAGCTTACTCCGAATAATTTATATAGAAACGCCAGCACAAAATAAATACCCGGGAAAATATATTCAAAAAAATCGCGGTATACTATTTCACCCTTAAAAAATCGCTCCGCTCCATAAATCCAATTCCCCTCATCCCGATATAAATACATATTCAGATAGGGCAAAAAATACAGGCTGACCAACACAGCAATTAAGATAAAAAAGAATATATCTCGCTTATGAGTATTTTTCATTGTTTTGGTTTACCGAGTAGTAAATAAGAAGCCTAAAATGTTATTACCTATCAGGTAGTTGATGCAACTTTAGTATAGGGGCGGCGGCGTGGGTTTGCGACCCTGTCCCCGCCCGTGATTTGGGTATGTTTCGAGGTGTCCCACCCCGAAACATAGGCTGCTTTTGCATACATTGTATCCGGTTTCGGAATGAGACATCCCGAAACATAACATAGAGGGCGGGTTTAAAAACCCGCATCTACATGTTCATTCTTTAGGTTTATCTTTTTTCCTGCGTTTTACCCACTTGGGTTTTTGGGTTTCTTTTGCGCGGGTTAGGGCTAGAGAATAGGCGGGAACATCCTGAGTAATGGTGGAGCCTGCCCCAATATAAGATTTTTCACCTACTGTAACCGGAGCTACCAATTGACTGCCTGAGCCTACAAATACTCCGTCTTTAATGGTGGTTTTGTGTTTTTTATCTCCGTCATAATTACAGGTAATAGTACCGGCGCCGATATTGACTCCCTCACCTAAAACAGCATCGCCCAAATAAGTTAAATGACTTACCTTGGAACCCTTACCAACAGTAGTTTTTTTGGTTTCTACAAAATTTCCGATACGCGCGCCTTCCTCAATTACAGATTCGGGACGAATACGCGCAAATGGTCCGATTGCGGCGTTTTCCTTTATAATGCTTTGGTCAATGCTGCACGAGTTCTGTACAGTTACGCCGTCTTGCAATTGGCTGTCCTTTATTACCGTAAAAGGACCAATATGGCAATCCTCGCCAATAACACACTTACCGCAAATCATGACAGTAGGCTCAATAATAGTATCGCGTCCAATAGTTGTCCGATAATCAATGTATGTATTTTGCGGATCAATAATGGTTACGCCATTGCGCATTAGGCGTTTTAATATTTCCTGCCGGATAAACTTGCTGGCCTTAGCCATTTGTACACGATCGTTTATTCCCAACACTTCCATAGAATTTTCCGTACAATGCGTATGAATAGGAATACCCTTGCGTCTGAATATACCGATTACGTCCGTTAAGTAATATTCACCTTGCGCATTATTGGTGGTAAGCCGGCTGAGCGCATCAAATAGGTATGCAGCCTGAAAACAATAAATTCCGCTGCAAATTTCTTTTACTTTTTTCTGAGCGGAAGAGGCGTCTTTTTCCTCTACAATACCGCGGACATCTCCATATGAATCGCGTATGATTCTACCATAACCGGTTGGATTATCTAATTTGGTGGTTAGCATAGTAATAGGGCATTGTCCATGCTGATTTACCAGATCCAAAAGTGTTTCGCGGCTAATCAATGGAACATCCGCATTTAAAATCAATATATTCCCTTCAAAATCTCCCAAATGTTCTTTTACGCGTCTTACTGCATCGCCGGTACCAAGTTGTTCCGGCTGCATAACAAATTCTATATTATAACCAGCTAAACCCTGTTTGACTTGCTCTGCTTTGTGCCCTACCACCACCAGAATCTTTTGAGCGTTTAATGATAAGGCAATATCCAAAACATAATTAATCATAGGCATACCGGCAAGAGGATGTAAAACCTTGGGATATTTTGATTTCATCCGCGTACCTTCACCCGCGGCTAAAATAGCTACTACAAGATCATTAGACTTAACACTTTCAGAACTCATATGATTCACCTCAGCTTATGTGGCTAGTAATTTCAAGTTTTCCTTATAATTACCTTGAGCTACGCCTTTTTCAGTAATAATAGCGGTTATATATGAAGCAGGCGTTACATCAAAGGCTGGATTGGCGACCTTTATACCCTCCGGCGCTATTGCTTTGCCTGCTATATGCGTTACCTCGTCTGTAGAACGCTCTTCTATTGGAATTTGCTCGCCGCTTGAAAGCGATAAATCCAAAGTAGCAATTGGGGCGGCTACATAAAATGGTATATTATGTTCTTTGGCCAGTACAGCCACGGAATATGTACCGATTTTATTAGCCGCATCTCCATTTGCGGCAATCCTGTCGGCGCCTACCACCACCAAATCAATTTTTCCTTTTTTCATAAAATAACCGGCCATATTATCGGTAATTAAAGTTACCGGAATGCCGTCGTATTTAAGCTCCCAAGCTGTAAGACGCGCGCCTTGTAAAAAAGGACGAGTCTCATCGGCCATTACTTCAATATGTTTACCCTGCTCATGAGCTGCCCGAATCACGCCCAATGCCGTACCATAACCGGCTGTAGCTAAAGCTCCGGCATTACAATGAGTTAATATACAATCGCCGTCTTTTATAAATTGGGCGCCGTTTTTACCCATAGCCTTATTTATGCTGATATCCTGAGCGCAGATTTCTATAGCGCGATTTTTGAGTACATTTTTTAATTGGCTGACTGATAATGAGGCATTATCATAAGCCAAATTTTTCATTTGTTTTATCGCCCAAAACAAATTGACCGCAGTAGGACGCGTAGCGCCGATTACATCGCAGATATCATCCAATTCGGCTAGAAGAGCGGCAGTATTACCGGCTGTTGATTTTACGGCGCCGATTGCAACCCCCATAGCGGCAGCAACGCCAATAGCCGGAGCGCCCCTTATTTTCATGCTGAAAATAGCGTCGGCTACCTGCTTATAATCGCTGCAAGTTACAAAAATCTCCTGCGTAGGCAGAAGAGTCTGGTCAATCATTACAACATTATCGTTTTTCCATTCTATTGTACTTAACATATTCTCCTCAAACATTAAAAATGTATTTATTTTTCAGCTAAACATAGCTCTTAAATTCATCTACAGTTAACTTAGCTTCCTTAATGATTTTATTTAATGTAGTTTTCTTTACCGGTTTGTGGGCGGGCACAGTTATTTTCAATACCTCAAAGGCCGTTCTTTTTTGAAGCCTTATATGACTTCCCCGCTGTCTTACAACTATGAATCCAGCCCGTTGCAAAGCATTTATCACCCTAACATATGAAAGGCTTGGCAGGCGATTCATATAGCGATCTCTCTGATTAATGATTCTTCTGTAAGATATGACTCATCCTCAACCGGCTCCAAATAAAGTTCAATAGCTTCCTTGATATTATTTAGAGCCTCTTGTTCGCTATCGCCTTCGCTAATACAACCCGGCAGGGACGGAACATATACTGTGTACCCCCCCTCAGATGAGGCTTCCAATATTACTCTTATTTTCATAAACTATTTATTCCTAAGGTAATCATCAATAGTCACAGCGGCGCGTTTACCGGCGCCCATAGCCAAAATAACCGTAGCGGCTCCGGTTACAATATCACCGCCGGCAAATATTTCGCATCTGGAGGTTTTACCGGTTTTATCATCAGCGACGATATAGCCTCGTTCATTGGTTTTAAGATTGCTGGTAGTAGAAGCAACTATCGGATTTGCGCCGTTTCCTACAGCGATAATTACAGTGTCTACCGCTAACTCAAATTTTGAGCCGGCAATCGGAACGGGGCGGCGGCGACCAGAATCATCGGGTTCTCCAAGTTCCATACGCTGGCATTTGATAGTTTTAACCCAACTGCATTTATCGCCTAAAATGGCCGTCGGATTGGTCAATAAGTGAAATTGTACGCCCTCTTGCTTTGCATTTTCTATCTCTTCATTACGGGCCGGCATTTGTTCTTCAGCGCGGCGATAGACGATATAAACCTCTCGCGCGCCTAAGCGCAGCGCTGTTCTAGCAGAATCCATGGCTACATTGCCCCCGCCAACGACTGCAACCCTCCTGCCGCATTTTATAGGAGTATCATATTGGGGGAAAAGATAAGCCTTCATTAAATTAACGCGAGTTAAGAATTCATTAGTCGAATAAACGCCGTTTAGATTCTCGCCGGATATATTCATAAAATACGGCAAACCTGCGCCATTACCCAAAAAGACAGCCTGATAACCCTCTTCAGTCATCAGCTCATCTACAGTTGCGGTTTTACCTACCACAAAATTGGTACGGATATCAACGCCCAATTTAGATACATAATCGACTTCCCGCTGAACGATCTGTTTAGGCAGCCTAAATTCCGGGATACCATATACCAGCACCCCGCCTGCTTTGTGCAGCGCTTCAAATATGGTAACGCTATGCCCCAATTTAGCCAATTCACCCGCAACAGTCAGCCCCGACGGACCGGAGCCGACTACAGCAACTTTTTTATCGGTAGGGCTGGCGACAGGAGGGGTTTCCTCCTGACCGAGAGACGCCACAAAATCTGCGGCAAAACGCTCCAAGCGCCCTATAGCCACAGACTCGCCCTTAATTCCAAGGGTGCAAAATTTCTCGCATTGCTCCTCCTGAGGACAGACCCGTCCACAGATAGCCGGCAGACTGTTTTGCTCTTTTAGTTTGCGTCCTGCGCCTCTAAAATCACCTTCTGCAATCAAGCCGACAAATGCCGGAATATCAATTTGTACAGGGCAGCCATTAGTACAAGGCTTTTTTTGCACTGAATACATCTTCTGGCCTCAGTCATAGCTAATTCTTCGGTGTAGCCCAAGGCTACCTCGTCGAAATTTCTTGCTATTATGCTGGGGTCCTGTTTGGGCATCTTCTGGCGCGGGGTTTTACTTACCTGCTTTTTGGGAGAAGGGGTTGGGGTTTCTGACATTAGCGTTTCACCTTTATGGTTTAATTTTAACTGCCTAATGTTAATATTATTATAATATTAAGTAATAAATTTTCTGAAAGCTTATAATGCCATATTGTTTGTTTTGATGTTTTGATATTTCGGTTTGTATTCACCAAAGGGCGCCTTTAACAGTTTCGGCTTGAGGACAAGCCAAAATATCGAGTACCGGCTTCTACATTTTGATGCAAACGTAGCCGCCGACTTTTAAGTCGGCCGCCGGCTCGTATGTTTCGGCATGAGACATACCAACATAGCATGAGAAGACTATACCGAAAGATAGATTTTGCTCTGTAGGGGCTTACAGCGTGGGTTTGTGACCCTGTCCTAAGCCCGTGATTTGGGAGGTGATAAACTCCACTGCCATTAAGTTAAGGAAATTGTCATTCTGAACGAAACGACTGTATCACAACCAGAAAAATCGATTTTTTCCTGTCATTTCTGCGGAAGCAGGAATCCATAACTCATTGAAAAGGCTGGATTCCTGCCTCCGCAGGAATGACAGGTTGAGAGCATTTTTCAGGTTATAAGCAATTGTGACGCAACCTCGAAACGAAGTGGAGTGAAGAATCTCCCCCCGCATGCGTGTCATTCTGAATGAAGCGAAGCGCAGTGAAGAATCTCCCGTTCACGTATGCTTACAGATTCTTCGGCCTCCGGCCTCAGAATGACAGGCTAAGAAAAGCTTTTCATTATAGTATAAAGCTTAACTTAACGGCAGTGGTGATAAACTCCTCCCCTACAGGATATTTGTATCAATTAATTGATCTATAATAACATTTATGTGCGGTTAGTATCCTAAAAATCCGACCGCTCTGACAGGTGTCTGATTTTTAGAATCCGACACCACAAAAACTCAGGTTAATTTAATGAATATTAGATTAGCACAGCCGGTTAATATTTGCAATATGGGAGCAAGAATACGATTTAAGTTATGAAGTTTTTTTATTTATTTTTACAACGGAAATGGTTGTATAACAAAAGAAGAAAAGATTGAATGGCTTACATGGGGATTAGATTCTTAAAAACAGGACAGCTTTAAAAAACATACCGTCTGTCGATGTAACAAAGAAATAAAGCTGCAATACAAATTGAAGCTATTGTTTATTCATGAATAAATTGGCCGAATAAGAGAATTATCTTAACGCGTTGTTTTCTTATTGCCACTGAGAATTTTGTTTGTGCTGTTGTTCCAGCTCATTTATAATATGTTCGATATTTACCAGAATCTGACGGTAAACATCTGTGCCATATGATAATAACAAAATCTCATTTAACGGCTGCAAGATGCTTTCTCTTATATCTCTAAGATCCATTGTTAACACTGCTTTATCCCTTTATATATTAATTCATACTGTGTTTAGCCAGCCTTTGTATTTCAGCATGTCTAACGCTCAATTACAATATGTTACCCAGTTCCGGGGCAGAACGCCCCGAAACATAAATAACAACAAGCATGTTTGAGATTCCCAAAC
Organism: bacterium; assembly: GCA_024276125.1. GTDB lineage: Bacteria > SZUA-182 > SZUA-182 > SZUA-191 > JAJRXT01 > JAJRXT01. The sequence continues at coordinate 24,676 of JAJRXT010000018.1, read as the reverse complement.
ATCAGGTTAAACAACTAAATTTAAGAAAATAAAATAATATCCCCAACAACCAAGCGCTAAACCTACTCCCAAGCTGACAAAGAACCAATTACCAGTTTTTTTCGTTTTTTTTGCCGGTAACTGATAAAGACTGTTTATAAACCAATTGACTATCACCAAAATAGAAATGAAAGCCGCCTCAGTCATCACAAACAACCATTTTAATGAATTAACTGTTTCTCCAAAGGCTATCATCTTAAATCAACTATCCTAAATCAAAGACTTAATCCCATTTAATACATTTGCAGCAACGGGTTTTTAAACCCGCCTGCCACGGCTGATCCAAAGGTCGGCAGCTACAAAAGATAGTCCGCTGCCCACAATGCTGTAAAGTCATATTCCGGTTAAAATTTTCTCAAACAGCAAACGAGTTTGCCCAAAACTTGAGATTTCCTGCCTATAGATATTACCTGAGGGCTGTATTCTTTAAGATTCTGCGGCAAAAGGACAACATGGTTTGCCTGAAGTCTGATTTGCCTTATTATACAGCTCTCATCACCATTACGGAGTAATACCAATTTTTCATCCAATTTTAGGGGGTCAGTTTCATAAGAATCTATAATTACAATTGATCCCGGTTCCAAAAGGGGTGACATACTATTATCATCAGCAGATATCCTCACACAGCGGAACCTGCTGTTATCCTTGGTAGCATCTAAATATCCCGTTGACAGGAGTATGTACTGCTCTATTTCTCTTACGTCTATATGACCGACTCCCCTAGCCGCCACTTCATGACTTACCAATGGAATAGTAGTATATGTTTCAGCCGCTATATTCTCGCCGACCGGCAGGGCATTTTCCGTATCCGTTAACACTGTTAATGAAGGCGCTTTCCTTAATTGCGGTTCTTCTTCCGTTTGTACCAGCTCGGTTAAGGAAATACCTAGTACCGTGCAAATTTTACGTAATGTATTATACGTTGGATTCTTTAATTCCGAGTTTTCAATTTTAGATAAATATTCCCGTTTAATTCCGGTTTTATTTTCTAACTGCACCTGAGATATGTTTTTTAATTTTCTGATTTTTCTGATTCTTTCACCCAATTTGGCCATTATTAACCTCCTGCTAATGTTTGTTGCCTGTAATTGCGCAACTGATTTACATATTAACCAATCGACAATCACGGCTTTTTGATTTATACTATTTTACTTATTGGGAATTTTTTAGGCTGTGCTAGAACTTCTACATATAAAGATAATTATTATTGGTAAATATTCCCTTTTTCTGCTCGCCTTGTTTTTTTGTACCGGCAAGCAAAGTAACATATATCGGTATTTTATACCTTGATATATATCGTGATTTTATACCTGATTTTTTTGCTTAGCGCCCTTAGTATAAGGAACAAATTATATGCCGGAATTACCTGAAGTAGAAATTATTACCCAAGGTCTAAGAGCGAAATTAACCGGTCTTAAAATAGAAAATATCTATATTCTACGTTCCGGCATACTTGAACAAACCAGCCCTGAACAATTTAAAAAACATCTGTTAAATCAACATATCACTCAAATCAGGCGGCGCGGTAAATATATACTAATGTATTTTAGCAATAATTTTATACTCTCTACTCATCTGCGTATGACCGGCTGTTATTTAATTTCACGCAACAATATAGCGTCTCCCAAGAATCCCTATATCAGACTGTATTTTGATTTAAGTCACAATATCCGCTTGCAATATCAGGATAAACGCGCTTTAGGCAAAATTCGCCTTTATTCAAATGAAGCTGAAATTACAATATTTAAAAATTTAGGAGTTGAGCCTTTTGGAAAAGAATTTACCTTAAACTACCTAATATCAAAACTTCAAAAATGTAATCAACAGATAAAACCCTTCTTGCTAAATCAAAAAATTATTGCCGGTATAGGCAATATTTATGCTTGTGAAATATTGTTTTGCGCCGGAATATCCCCGCTTAAAAAGGGCAGACAATTAAGCTTGGAACAAATAAAGCGATTATATAAAACCATACCTCAAATATTATCCAAAGCTATATCAAACCAAGGCACACATATTTCCGATTACGTTGACCCAGAAGGTAAACCCGGCAATTTCAGTAAGCTGCTAAAAGTTTATAACAGGGAAAAAGAGGAGTGTTTTACTTGCGGTAGAACTATCAAACGAATCATACAACAACAACGTTCCAGCTTTTATTGTCCAACATGCCAACTATAATTATTATAAATCATGTTACGCAAAGCTTGCTCTTAAATGTAGAGTGGAACAAATCCATATTAGAAAAGAGCCTAAAAAATATGCAGGGATTACGTTTATGTTTCGGGGTGTCTCACCCCGAAACCGCTGCGCATCCGCCATGAGTAACCCATATTTCGGCATGGGACAAACCGAAACATAAAATCAGGCGGCTTTTTTTCCCATTTGTAAAAATGTCAATTCAGAAATATTAGCCAATTTTTGGGCATGTTCTATGGTCATACTTACCAGATTACCATTATCATCCAAGTCAATATAAAGATTTTGGGTTATTTCTTTTGTTTCTGTTACAGCCGTATTGGAGAATTCTATCAAAGCTGTATCAGTATCTGAAAAATATCTGATTTTCATATATTCACCTTAAAACTGCGATCAAAAAACGCATTATGAACAGTTTCATTATCCTCAAGGAGTATAACTCTTAGATACCTTCCTGCCTCTTCTATAAATTTCCATTTTCTTACCCTTCCATCAGTTTGAACCATTGTCTTTATAGGTTCTTTGATGGTATCCAATATCCAGTCATCTTTTATAATTATCCTATCCGAACGCTGCCTGACAAATAAAAAATAATTTGTGCATTTCATACGTAGGTATCTTTGCTGCCAAAAGACCAATTTTTCTATTTTACTTCATTTTTTTATTATACTATGTTTTTCTTAAGGTTGCAAGGTTACATAATATCCATGATCTCCGCGAAATACTAGTAATAATACGCTGTCTTTTTGATGAAACAAAAGTATGGCTTTTTGAAAATCTTTAAGATTAGTAATTGTTTGATTACCAATTTGCCTAACAATGTCTCCAGCCGATATACCTATTTGAAAGGCTGCGCTATTTTTTTGAACGCGGGTAACCACCGCTCCATTGCGAGTATTTAACCTATAACGGGCGGCCGTTTCCGTATTTATATCCTCCACAAAAATCCCCAGCCAATCAAAAGCCGCCTGCTGCGCCGAAGCTAAGGGAAGCTCGCAAGCGGTAACTGTTGCCTCTTTAGTTTTACCGTCTGATAAAATCAGCAATTTTATTTTATCATCTGCCGTAAAACCAGACAAATACGCTTTATATGCTTGCGGCGAGCTGATTTTTTTATCTTCTATTTGTAAGATAATATCACCTGCTGCAATTCCTGCTTTATTAGCGGGAGAATCTTTTACTACCTGACTTATCAAAACGCCGCTTTTTTGCTCTAAACCAAAATATTTGATAAATTGCGGGGTAAGCTCCTGTACGAAGATACCCAGCCAGGCGCTCTGCACTGTGCCGAATTTGATTAAGTCGTCCATAATACGTTTGGCTTTATTTATCGGTATGGCAAAACCTATGCCTTCCGCTTTTTGATAAATAGCTGTATTAATACCGATTAATTCTCCATTTATATTAAGTAACGGCCCGCCGCTGTTTCCCGGATTAATAGATGCGTCGGTTTGAATAAAATCACTATAAATTTTATTTTCATTTATTCTTAGCGATCGGTTTAAGGCGCTTATAACCCCGCTGGTTACCGTATGAGAAAGACCAAAGGGATTACCAATAGCAATAACGGTTTCACCTATCATTAAATCACTTGAATCACCCATGGTAACAGCCGGTAAATCATCTTTTACCTCTATTTTGACTATCGATATATCCGACTTTGGGTCAGAGCCTATAATTTTGCCTTCAAATTTTCTTCCATCTGCTAAAATAACCTCTATTTTAGAAGCTTTTAATATAACGTGTTCATTGGTCAGAATATAACCGCGCCTATCGACTATTATTCCTGAGCCGAGGCTGTTTTTTTTGTATTTACGCGGGGGATACGAGTCATAAAAATCATTAAAAAATTGATCGAAAAAAGGATCAAGCTGAAAATTGTAAAAAGGATTCCGCCTTTGCTGTATTATTATTTGGGTGCTGATATTAACTACTGCCGGACTCACCTTTTTTACCGCTTTTACACCAGGGGATTGGCGTATATCATGACCGGTTTGCGCAGTACATATTAGCGGTTTAGCCAAAATAAAAACAGCGCATATAAATAAAGGTATAATTTTTTTCATAAGGCTTTAACCCGAGGCGGCTTAGAGTTAACCCAACACAATGTTTCGTAAGCGCGCCGCAAATAACGGACTGTCAACCTGTAGCCGCCGACCTTAAGGTCTGCATCTACAGTTATGCTTTGAGGAATCTCACCAAAAAACGCACCCTAACCCGTATAAGCACACATACCCGTTCGCGGGGAATTAACCAGCGGCAGCAACATATCTTCAGCACATTCATGTTCATCTACACAAATACCGCAATAGGTTTGCAGGCATTCGGTGCAAATGCTACTGGCGGGCTGACTGCATGCTGCACAAACAAAGGCAGGCTCTGGATTACGGGCCAGCAGCTTTATAGGCGTTTTAGTGATGCGTACCATTCCTTCAGTAATGACTTTAAACTTAAGATGAGTAGTGGCTCCGAAATCATACTGATAATCAAACAACATGTTCAAAGAAAGTATTTTCTGCAAACTGATATTCATGCTTTTAGCTTTACTGGAATGGTCGAAATAAGAGATATCATCTGAATCATAGCAAACGCCTTCTATACTAAAACTGCTTAAGTGTCCGCAGCATTCCAGCCAGATATCTCTTACAAAACTATCCAATTTTTTTAAAGTAGTATTTACAGCTACTTCCAAAAGAAGCCAATAGTATGGTTCAGGCATTGATGATATTTTAAGCACAAAGACTTTTTTATTACCTTTTGGTTTACTGTATTTAGCTTTTTGTATTAATTCTATTTCCAAATCATTGTCAGAGTCTTTTGTCTTACAAACGGTATAGTGATCTTGCAGCTCTTCTCCCGTAAGTTCTTTCTTACAAAAAACACATTGTACCTTACCTTGTTTTTTCGCCATTTTCTACCTTTATGATGTTTGCTTAATAAGCGATTATACAGGGATATTCGCGAAGAATTAATTATTATAATGTTTGATAACGAATTTTATATTACTTCTTTTTTTTATGGCCGAAGCGGCTTAAAAAACCGTGCTTGGGCGGATTTACTTCTTCTTGGCTTATACGGGCAAATTCCCGCAATAATTTTTCCTGTTCTGAAGTAAGCTTTTTGGGTGTTTTTATTTCCACCTGCACCAGTTGAGCCCCGCGCCCGCCGCCATGCAGCTTATATACGCCGGCAGCGCTTATTCTAAAGACACTGCCGGTTTTAGTTCCTTTGGGGATTTCTAACTCAGTTTTACCTTCTAATGTAGGTACTTCTATTTTGGCGCCCAAGGCGGCTTGAGTGAAACTAATAGGCACTTTACAATATACATCATTTCCTTTGCGAGTAAAGATATCGTGTTTAGCAACGCTTATAAATATATACAAATCACCGGAAATACCGCCTCTTGGCGCCGCTTCTCCCTCGCCTCGTAAACACAGCCGATTCCCATCCTCAACGCCCGCCGGAATTTTGATTTTAATCTTCTTTTTTTTGAGTATCAGCCCATTACCCTTACATTTACTACAGGGTTTTTCAATAACTTTACCCTGCCCGTTGCAACGCGGACAAGTAGCGCTGATACTAAAGAATCCTTGAGTACGGGCAACTGTTCCGCTTCCCCCGCACATTAGACAAGGTATAATATCCGTACCGGGTTCAGCGCCATAACCATGGCAATTGGAACAGGCTTCGCGTTTGGGTATTTCTTTAGAAACTTCTATGCCAAAAGCCGCCTCCAAAAATGATATTTCCAGATCATAACGCAGATCAGCGCCGCGTGCAACCCTGTTTCGGCCTCTGCCCATACCGAAAATATCATCGCCGCCAAAAAGATTAGAGAAAATATCGCCAAAGGCGCTGACAATATCTCCCAAATCGTCTACGCCATGAAACCCTTGACCTTCCAGACCGGCATGACCATATTGATCATATATTTTGCGCTTTTGCGGATCGTGCAGGACTTCATATGCTTCGGCGGCTTCTTTAAAGCGCTCTTCAGCCTCTTTATCTCCCGGATTCCTGTCTGGGTGATATTTTAAGGCTGATTTTCTGTAATTTTTTTTTATTTGTTCCTGGGCAGCATCACGCGATACACCCAAAATTTCATAATAATCCTTTTTTACCATTTTCGTTAATATCTCTGCCTGTTTAATGCTTAAGAATAACTTGAAAAATTAGAACGTTCGCCTACAATATGAGTTATACTAGAAATTTAAAACATAACGCAAATATTGAGCTGTAAGTAAATTTACTCAAGGTATTCCTAATTTGTGGATGCAGTGGATTTGGAATAATTTTTGTTTAAATCCTTAATCCATTAATTAAAGTTTTATTTTATAGCATACTAGGCATAAAAAATCAATCTTTAACCCGAATAATTCGGAAATACCTAGCAAAAATAATTTAACTCATAATGAGTGGGCGGGAAACCGTTTGTTTTTCCTTTCATCTTATCGCAAAAAAAAAATAGACCCGCCTCGGTAAAACCGGGGCGGGTCTTGCTTTATCACTTACTGCTTTTGTGCAAGATAGCTGTAATGGTAAGGAAAAAACAATCTTGCACTAAAATCCTTAATAGATTTTAAATGTTAATTTAAAAGATCGAAAGGTCTACACGCAAATAAATATGTTTAAATGGATCGTATGCCGAGTGGTAACTATTTATTTTATGAAGCCTAGTGTATGGTTGTATACCACTTTTTTGTGCGCTGCCGGTACTGGTATTATATCTATTATCAATACCATATTTTTGGCTTCCATCTGTAAAATATACAATTGCTAAGGTATACAGATTATATACCGGATATAACGCGCCACATGGACTATATGCGCTGCCAAGTCTTACCGTAGAATTTGCAGTGCAGTTATACTTTGTATACCAATAGAAAAAATAGTCATATACCCTGTAACTCCCACTTAGAGAAGCTGTTAACCAAATATATGAACTGCATCCATCAATGTTAACATCACCGGCATTATCAGAAGATGCCAAAACTTTTTCATTAACATTTTTAGAAAATTCTTTTTCTTCCACTCCTCTAGGTTCTATCAGATTACCTTCGCTGGTATAAAATCCATCACCGACTCTATAAACAGGGTCATCTTGGTTCTCTATGTGAATTACATCAATAGAATCCTGCTCTTCCGGTAGATTTTGAAGTATTTCATCAACCTCATCAATTCCAAGTCCTGCTTCTTGTAAAACCAGGTCAAACTCATCTATTGTAATTTCTTCGATAGTAATTTTTGCAACCCCAGGGGTTATTGTATATTGTTGAGCGCTGACAGAGTTGATCACAAAAAACAAAGACAAAAAGACAACAGCAGATAAAAACAACTTGGTGGTTCTTCTTTCCATTTTAGCCTCCAACCAATTTTAAGTTATACAACGGGTAACAATACAATGCAAATTAGTTAAGCATTTATTTTTAGAGCAATCACCCCCTTATAAAACAAGTAAGATTGTGAGATTGTATTATTATTTATAAGACGGACACATCAACTAACATTTAAGACAGATACTAAAAAAGTTTTTTTGCACTAGCCAATTAACCAATTGTTTCCATATATGTAACACGGCCAATGCTTTCATTAACATTATTCTATTTCATTGTTTTAAAAGCTGTTTTTACAGATAATTGCTATCTCTAATTAAATATGAGGATTAAGACTTTATTGACTCGCTAGTGATTGCTTTCTGGCAAATATGGCTTTAATTCTTAACAAAAGTTATGAATAATACGGGTTTAAAAGGCCTTGGGTTGTATATGAACTAAGAACAACATAAAAAAATTGACTGTTTTTGGTAAAAAGTATATTATAATCAGCAGACTTTTGTTAACTTTATGCTTGTAAACCCTGTTTATCTAGCACAAATAAACAATTATGAGTAGTACATTAAACAAAATATTTGGAAACGATAAGCACAAAATTATTTTAGGAGACGTCCTGGAAGAACTGCCAAAACTTGAGGATGAATCAATAGACTTGATTTTTGTTGATCCTCCTTATAATATTGGCAAAAATTTTAACGGATACAAAGATAAATGGAAATCAGATGATGCTTATTTAAGCTGGTGTTATAAATGGCTTGAGTTATGTATTCAAAAACTAAAACCAAGCGGAAGTTTTTATGTAATGACTTCAACCCAATTTATGCCCTTTTTTGATATTTATTTGAGAAAAAAAATAAACATACTTTCTCGAATAGCTTGGTATTATGACAGCTCCGGCGTACAGGCTAAAAAATATTTTGGCTCGATGTATGAACCAATACTGTTTTGCGTTAAAAATAAAAAGAATTACACTTTTAATGCAAAGGATATTATGGTAGAAGCAAAAACAGGGGCAAAAAGAAAACTTATAGATTATAGAAAAAGCCCCCCAAAGATTTATAATTCAAAAAAAGTACCGGGTAATGTCTGGGAATTTCCAAGAGTACGATATAGAATGGATGAATATGAAAGCCACCCCACACAAAAACCGGAAATTCTTCTTGAGAGAATAATAAAAGCAAGCTCTAATGAAAATGATTTGGTTTTAGACCTGTTTTCCGGAACATTTACAACGTCCTTCGTTGCAAAAAAACTTAATAGACGTTCAATAGGAATAGAATTACAAGAGGACTACATAAAAATAGGGCTGCGTAGATTAGGAATACAAACAGAATACAATGGAGAAAATCTGGAGAGAAAACCAAGAACTTTTGAATTAAGAAGACTTAACGGCAAAAACCAATTAGAACTATTTTCATAAAAATATGGAACACTCATTTACACCAAAAATTAAAGAAATATTAAAAAAATTTTTCGGGGGACAAGGAGATAGAATTTATAATAAAAGCGAATTAATACAATATATAAATCGCAAAACTAAATCAGCAAACAGGGGTTCAAAAGCAAGGGGAAGCTTTGCTAACCTTTATGCAGTATATGTAATTATAGAGGACTATCTAAATAACGGCTTTGACAAAAAAAACGAGTATTCAAAATACGAAGGGGCAGAATTTCAAAAACTTTTTAAACGACAAAGAGAATTGCCTTTTGGCGCTAAATTACAAAACCACGCTTTAAACCATAGAATGAACTCAGAATTTAAAAAATTCTTCCCTGATTCAGACTTTGTTCCTATTCTTAGAGACGTGAAAACAAATCGGTATTGGATAAATGAAAATTTAATATGTATTGATATAGACGGAGAAAATTACAACATTGCAAAATCAGTTATAGAAATCATAGACAAATATGCCAAAACCAAAAAAAATGCTCTTGAAAATTTTATTAATAACTGTATAGAATTACAAAAAATTGAGACTAAGCAGTCAAAAGAAATTGAGGATTTTATACTTAAACTACTAGCTCCAAATATAGACGCAAGACTTTTTGAAATAGTAAGCTACTCTATCCTTAAATATTACTATCGGAATCAAAAAATATATTGGGGTTATGAAATTGATAACCTTACGGAAGATAATTTAAAGCTTTATAAAACAGGAAGGACAAATGCTAATGACGGAGGAATTGACTTTGTAATGAAGCCATTAGGTCGTTTTTTTCAAGTAACAGAGACACTGGACTTGAAAAAATATTTTCTTGATATTGATAAAATTCAACGGTATCCAATAACGTTTGTTATAAAAACAGAAGACAATGTAGAAGACATTAGGATAAAATTACAAAATAAGGCCAAAAAACTTTATTGTATTGAATCAATTGTTGATAGATATATGGATTGTATAGAAGAAATTATTAATATTCCTTTGCTTAAAAAATGCTTTTTTGATGCCCTTAATCAAGGGTATTTGAAGAACATTTTGCAAGAAATTATAATACAAAGCAAACTAGAATTTAATTACGCTAGCTAATATCACCATAAAAATCCCCTTATCTTTAATATTCTTTTTTCAGAAAAAAAGAGAGTTCTAATGTTTACGTAAAAAAATGTACTGTACTAACAAATAGAAATTATATTGAGGAATTAAAATGAATTATTTTTTAACTGAAGAACAACAAATGATACAGGATTTGGCGCGCCAAATCGCAACCGAAAAAATTATTCCGGCTCGCGCCGAATTGGATGAAAAAGAGGAATTCCCCAGCGAAATAATGAATATCCTGGCTCAATCCGATTTATTCGGGTTATATATTCCCGAAGAATACGGCGGAATGGGCGGCGGATGTTTTGAATTATGCCTAGCTACCGAACAGATAAGCCGCGCCTGCGGCGGGGTGGCCGTATCATATGCGGCAAGCGGTCTGGGCGCTTATCCGATTTTATTGTTCGGTACGCACGAGCAAAAACAGAAATATCTGCCGGATATTGCAACTGGAAAAAAACTGGCCGCATTCGCTCTGACTGAGGCCAATGCCGGCAGCGATGCCGGAGGCACTCAGACTACCGCTGTATTAGATGGTGACCATTATATACTGAACGGTACCAAACAATGGATAACAAATGGCGGGGAGGCTGAAACATATACTGTTATTGCTATGACCAATAAAGCCAAAGGCAGCCGCGGCGCCAGCGCCTTTATAGTAGAAAAGGGCTGGGAAGGCTTTGAATTTGGTAAAAAAGAGAAAAAAATGGGTATTCGCTGTTCGTCCACTCGTGAGCTGGTATTTAAAAACTGCCGCGTACCCAAAGAAAACCTGCTGGGTAAACAAGGTATGGGATTCATTGTAGCTATGAAAACATTAGACCGTACCCGCCCCGGTATAGGCGGCCAAGCGGTAGGTATAGCCCAAGGGGCGCTGGACGAGGCGCTGTCCTATTCGCGTCAGCGCGTACAGTTCGGCAAGCCCATTTCCTCGTTCCAAGCCATACAGCATATGCTGGCCGATATGGCTATCCAAATTGAGGCGGCGCGTTCTTTGGTATACTGCACTGCCAGATATATAGACAGCGGGGCTAAAAAGATATCTAAGGATTCGGCGATGTGTAAGACATTTGCCGCGGATATGTGCATGAAGGTAACCACTGATGCGGTACAGATTTTGGGCGGTTACGGCTATATGCGCGAGTATCCGGTGGAAAAAATGATGCGCGATGCCAAGATCACTCAAATTTATGAAGGCACCAATCAGATTCAGCGTAATGTAATTGCGCTTCAACTAATAAAGGAAAGTGCGAGTAAAGTAAAATGAAAATAATCGTCTGTATAAAACAAGTACCGGCTACAACGAAGGTTAAGATAAATCCAGAAACCAATACCTTGATTCGTCAGGGTGTGGAATCAATGATAAATCCCTATGACGCCTATGCTATTGAAGAGGGAGTAAGAATACGCGAGCGCATCGGCGGCAGCGTTACCGCGCTTACCATGGGACCTCCGCAGGCGCAAGACGCCCTGCGCGAGGCTGTATCACTTGGCGCTGATGATGCGCTGTTATTATCCGATCGCGCCTTTGCCGGCTCTGATACTTGGGCTACGTCTTATACCTTAGCGCAGGGAATTAAAAAAATCGGGGATTATGACTTAATCATATGCGGTAAGCAGGCTATTGACGGGGATACGGCGCAAGTAGGTCCTGGGATTGCCGAATTTTTGGATATTCCCTTTGTAGCCTATATCCGTAAGATTGAGGATATAAAGAGCGATTACCTGCGGGTGGAACGCCTGATGGACTATGGTTATGAGGTGATTGAAACCGGCTTACCAACGCTTATAACCGTAGTAAAGGAAATAAACGAACCGCGCCTGCCGTCTTTGCGCGGTAAAATGAAAGCTAAAAAGGTAAATATACCGGCATGGGATGCAGCGGCTCTGGATGCGGCTGAAGATAAAGTAGGGCTTAACGCCTCGCCGACCAAAGTGGTAAAGATATTCACCCCGCCGCCGCGTGGCGACGGACGGATGCTTTCCGGCTCTGTAGATGCAATAGCGGATGAACTGGTGCAGTGTTTGCGTTCGGATAGGGTGGTTTAGGTTGGTATAAGCCGCAATGCTGTTGACTTAAGCCGATACAAATAATAAAAAGCTTTTCTTAACCTGTCATTCTGAGGCCGCAGGCCGAAGAATCTGCTCGCTATTGTTGGAGAGATTCTTCATTCCGCTTCGCTTCATTCAGAATGACAGCCATAGAAAACCCCCCTTCTATATTTTAAGTCAACAACATTGAAAGAGATATATGGCAGGGAGAAAAAAAAGAAATGATTGAACTACCTTATTCTTTAATCATAGAAGCTACTAACGACCCCAATTTTTTCGGTTTTTATTCTCCTGATTTGGAAGGGTTCAGCGGTGTGTGGCACTCAGTTGAAGATTGCCTGTATAAAGCAAAAGGGGGTATGTGTGAACATGTTGGCCTGTTAAAAGAGCAAGGGCTTCCCATTCCTCCTGAAAATCCGTATCCTACTGTAGTTATACAAAACGAGAAAGAATTTAAGCAGGTTGCATAAGGAGTCCCAAGAAAGGCTAATATGGATAAATTAGCATAATGGAGTGCAAGAAGAGAGATACAGGCTACGGTACAAACAGTCATGTCTGATAGAGTTGTTATAAAGGTAGGTTCTAATATTGAAACAATTATGTTTAGCGCTATAGCTACTTACGGGGAGAAGGAAAAAGTAGGTGACATTTATTACTAGCGCATATATGCTCATTTTCATTGAAACTTCTTGTTTAAGTCTTTTGGCTTTGAGCGTATATCTGGAAGTCCCTCCCGAAACCAATCCATAGGGTTTGTTTAGGGAGGGATTCCAGATATACACAAATATGATAGGTTGGGAGTATTTTAATTATTAAGGAGTATGCCAATGGGAGAAGCTTTGATAAAGCTACAGATAGAAAGCCTGGAGCAACAGCTTAAAGTATTAAGATTTAAGCTTGTTTCCGGTAAAGGGGCAAAGAGACTCTCTGATCTGTACGGAGCATTTGAAGGAAAGCTTGATTTGTCGTTAGATGAAATCAAAAAAAATGAGTATTCCTTTCAAATCAAAAATAAGCCATGAAATATATTGTAGATACTCATATTTTTGTCTGGTTTTTGGACAAGAACAAAAGGCTTAATCCTTTATATAAGCAAATATTATCCGATGTAAATAACGATTTTGTCTTTTCGGCAATTGTGCTGGCAGGAATTAAGCATCTTGTTTCTATTCGGCGGGTAAAGGTAGATTTTGAAAAGGTTATAAGCTATCTTGCCGATTCTGATAATTGTATTATTTATCCTGTGGATGAAGATGTTATTTGTGAAATGCCGGTGGGGTTTAATATTCATGATGCCTTGATTGTAGCCACCGGTCTTGTTTATAAGAATATTCTTAAGGAAAAAGTACGAATACTTACCGAATATAAGGAAATTATAAAATCTGATATTTTACCTGTAGGCTGAAAAAACATTCTGTATATCGGAAGGTTTTCCCGAAACAACACAACATGCTGTTATTAATAGGCTTTCGGCATGAGAAACGCCAAAAGATAGGAAACGGTACAGAAAAGCTGTATGTGGCCAAAATTATGGGCATTAAACCGCCATTGCTGGTGGAAGTGGTAATGGGATGATTGTGGGCTTATTATTCAATAATGCAGTGTAACTCTTAAGTAAGCGAGGCAAAATAACAATGTATCGAAAAGGCTGGTCTTCAGAAGAATGGAAAGATTTTTATATTAAGAATCTGAAAGATGAAATTCGTGAGATTTTCTGCAGTGCAAGTATACTAAAGAAATTTTCGTGTGGTGAAATAATGTTAGTAAACAACAAAGAAGTTTTAAGGGATATAATTGCAAATAGAAGAGAGGTAGATAAAAATAAAGTACAATTGATATGGGATGATTGTAAAATAGATGATATTTTTGATAGAGCAAGGGAACTGAACAGCTTTGCCATAAACGGTTCATCAATAGATACATTTAAAGAAAAAATACAGGATTTAATAAAATCGCTGGAATACGCAAAACAATTTAATGTGTATTTATTTATGAATATATGTAAACTTGGAGAATTATACAATGACTATAAAAAATTAGCTCTTATGTAGTTATTTTTTCTCTCATTAAGTAATGTAGCTTGGGTTGAACATAAGTGAAACCCAACAAACCCATTTTAAATGTCGGGTTTCGCAAGCTCAACCCAACCTACTCCATTACTTATAGTTATTTATACTCAATCAGCTTATAAATAATGATTTTAAAATTTTAAAAAATTAATGGCGCCACAAAGGTCACAAAGGTCACAAAGAACACAAAGAAATAAGAAAACAACTTGTTAAACCCCTTGTGCTCTTTGTGTTCTTTGTGGTAAAAAAACTATTGCAAATTCACAATTTATAACCTTGTTGAGTATAATAGGAATAATACATCATGAACAAAGCCGGCCTTGAAGCGGAATTAACCAAGATTGTAGCTATCAGCAAGCAATTTGGCGCAAAGAAAGTCTTATTATTCGGCTCGTGTTTGGAAGATGTAGAATCCGCCCGGGATATTGATATCGCTGTCTTAGGGATTAAGCCGGAAGACTTCTTCAAATACTACGGTAAGGTATCTATGGCGGTAGCCGATGAGGTGGATATTATCGATCTGGAAGATATAAGAGAGCATCTTTACAAGAGGATTCTGGCTAAGGGAAAAATAATCTATGAAAGAGCGGTATCAGGAACTTAAAGAAGATATTATTGATGAACAAAAGGCTATAGAAGAAACCTTGGTAAGATTGCGTGAGGTCAGAAGCCGCTTTGATTCCAAATACAAAGATTATTGTACTGAACCTGCTATGGGAACTTATTTGATGAATTTCTATAATGGAATAGAAAATATCATAAAGCGGATAAGCAGACAGTATTATCATACCATGCCTAAAGGCAGAAGTTGGCATAAGGAACTTTTGGAACTGGCGTTTAATCCCCCTAATGGTAAAACAGTTATATTGAACCAAGGTATAGTTGATAGATTACATCTATATAGGGGATTCAGACATCGTTTTGTAAGCGGATACGGATTCCAATTGAAAGGGGAAAAGATGCTGGAGCTAACAGATAACATTGAATCATTATGGGATGATATAAAAGAATCCGTGTCACTTTTCCTAGGAAAGTTGTAGCAATAAGTAAAATACAAACTAAAATGGCTATTGAGTTAGCTCCGAAACAGATTATATTTTGTCATTCTGAGGCTGAAAGCCGAAGAATCTTACTCACATGTGCAAGCAGATTCTTCACTCCACTTCGTTTCGTTCAGAATGACGTATAATAAACCGAAGGACTTGCGAAACGATGTACTAGTGTTGTCGGGGGGTATTATGAAAGCCTATAAATATTATTTTAAAATAAAAGAAGACGGCAAGCTGGAAATTGAGGCCCCGGTAAAAAAGGGCGAAAGGGTAGAGGTTATTATATTGCCGCTAAAGCAAAACGATACGGATGACCTTTTGTCTGCGGCGGAAAGCAGTCTTGATTTTTGGGATAATGAGATAGATGATCGGATTTGGAATAATGTATAAACAACGTGATATATTAATTATTCCAATACCGTATACTGATCTGTCCTCACAAAAAAAACGTCCGGTGCCGGTTATTTCCAATGATTATTATAATGGAAAAACCGCCGATATTATCGTAACAGCAATTATACTTCTAACATTAAAGAAATGGATTTTGCTGTTTTGATCGATTCTAAGGATTTACAAAGTGGTAGATTGTTACATGATAGTATGATCAGGGTGGATAATATTTACACCCTTAATAAGTCAATTGTGGTGAAAAAGATAGGAACATTGAAAGAATCTGTCTTTATCAAGGTAAAAGAAAACTTACAAGGATTACTATAACAATGAGTATAAAAGTAATAAAAGAAAAATGTATTGCCTGTGAGGCGTGTGTAGACGCCTGCCCCTTTGGGGCGATATCTATGTCGGATGATGCAGCGATAATTGATGATAGCTGTACTCTGTGCGGCGCTTGTGTTGATGCCTGCGCTGTGGAGGCTATTTTAATTGAGGATGAGCGGGAGGCTAAGGAAGATTTATCCGTCTACCGCGGGGTGTGGGTGTTTGCCGAACAGCGCAAGGGCGAGATTGCCAGTGTGCTCTATGAACTGCTGGGCGAGGGACGCAAGCTGGCCGACGCCTTAGGCGAGCCTTTAGCTGCTGTTGTATTGGGTCATGATATGCAAAAGCAGGCCGAAAGCCTGATTCATTATGGAGCAGATGAGGTGTATCTGGCCGATGATCCTATATTAGAGGATTTTCATGATGACTCTTATACGGAAGTATTAACCGATCTGATAAATGAATACAAGCCCAATATAGTGTTAACCGGGGCTACTGCGGTGGGACGCTCTTTTATTCCCAAAGTAGCGGTGCGCGTATGTACCGGTCTTACGGCGGATTGCACTCAGCTTGCAATTGATGCGGAAACCGGACTGCTGCATCAGACCAGACCGGCGTTCGGCGGCAATATTATGGCTACTATATTATGCCCGCATACGCGCCCTCAGATGGCTACAGTGCGCCATAAAGTAATGAAAAAGGCCGTATATGATGAAAGCCGTAAAGGTAAGCTGATTATAAAACCGGTAGATGTTGCAAAGATAAATCTGCGTACCAATCTGGTTAAAGTGGTGGAGGAGATAACCGATACGGTTAATCTGGCAGAGGCTGATATTATTGTTTCCGGCGGCCGCGGTTTGGGTAAGGCGGAGAATTTTAAGGTAATAGAAGAGCTGGCGAAGGTCTTAGGCGGAGCGGTGGGGGCCTCGCGGGCGGCGGTGGATGCCGGCTGGATACCCTATTCGCATCAGGTGGGACAGACTGGTAAGACGGTATGTCCTAAATTATATATTGCCTGCGGCATATCGGGAGCTATCCAGCACTTAGCCGGTATGCAGTCCTCAGATGTAATCGTAGCCATAAATACCGACCCGGATGCGCCTATTTTCGATGTAGCCACTTACGGCATTGTGGGCGATCTGTTTGAGGTGGCGCCGGCGCTTACGCAAAGGTTTAAGGAAGTGCTGGGGTAAAAGGTATTTTATCTGTCATTGTGAGTTACTGTAATATGAAAATTGATATCGGGGTTATACTGAGAAAAGAGTTTGCTCACCTCAATTATGAGCAAATTATCTTGTTTGGTTCAAGAGCCAGGGGAGATTTTTATAAACAGAGTGATTATGATATCTTGATTATACTTAAAAGTACCCTATCTATAAAAGAAAAAATAAATTTGTCCACTCAGATAAGGCGTAAACTTGCCGCGTGCGGCATTGATGCTGATATCATCATAAAATCCAAATCAGAGGCGGCATACTATAAGAATAGAATCGGGAATGTCGTAAGAGAGGCATTAAAAGAAGGTGTGGTTTTATGAAGGATGGGTATATAGAAAGATGGCTCATAAAAGCGGATAATGACTTAAAGGTAGCTGAAAATGAGCTTAAACTTTCAGTTGAGGATATGGTAACTGATGCTATTTGTTTTCATGCTCAACAAGCGGTTGAAAAATATCTAAAAGCATATTTGATAACTAAAAACATAGACTTTGGCAGAACCCACAACCTGGAGTTTTTGTTGAAACTCTGCACAGGGCAAGACCCTGAATTTCAGCAAATAGATGTAAAAGACTTATCCTTTTATGCGGTACAGGTAAGATATCCAGACGAATTCTATATTCCATCTGTAGATGAAACACAAGAATACGTGGAAATTGCCAGGAGTGTCAGGAAATTTGTTCTGGAAAAATTGGAAGATAATGAGCAAGACTGATTCTGCCGGCTGGTGTTGGCGGGCATTTATTTTGGGACCGTTTTGGTATTTAACCAAAGGAATGTGCAAAAAAGGGCTGTGGCTGTTGGCAGTATGTGTAGTGAGCGCAGGCGCCGCGATACCTTTTGTCTTGGTATATTGTGGTGCGCGTGGTAAAAGCGATTGGTACGAATATAAGTTAAAGGAAAGCTGTAAAATTAATCTGGACGAATTGTAGTTTATCAGGGGGAGGGGTGAATAAATGGAAGAGACGTTGCTTGGGGGGGTGCTTTTTTCAGGAATTATTCTGCTTGCTTTTATAGGATTTGTGATTTACTTTATTTTCAAACAAATAGAATTTGTAGTTAAGGCTATAAATTTGTATGAAAAAATGATTGTCAGACAGGATGTAATGATAAAGTTATTAAAGGATATACGAGGAACAGATGGGCCGGATTATGAAGAATTGCTCAATAAAAAAGGCTCTTCTCCTAATTCTGAGAAGGGAGCGTCTGTTCAAAAGTATTACTCCGGTATTGGAGTAATAACTGAACCTTACGGACAAAAAGGAATCAAGGTAACTGGATTTCCAATAATATCTCCAGCAAAAGATACAGGTGTAGAAATTAATGATATTATATTCGAAATAGACGGGATTTTAGTAGATAACTCTCTTGAATCAGATCAAATGCTAGGAGGGGCAGACGGTACTAAAGTAAACATAAAAGTATCCCGGAATAAAGAAGTCAAGGAGTTTGAAATTGTCAGGCA
Organism: bacterium; assembly: GCA_024276125.1. GTDB lineage: Bacteria > SZUA-182 > SZUA-182 > SZUA-191 > JAJRXT01 > JAJRXT01. Next base: position 5,999 of record JAJRXT010000018.1, on the reverse strand, counting down.
AAAAATCATTAATATGACCAAGAGGTAGAATCTGAAGAAGATAGCAATTCAACAGACTATTATTGTCATTGTGGCGCTTCTTTTTCTGTAAAATAAAAATGCGATTTTTTATAATATTGCTGTAGTCCATTGAAAAACAGATAATCAAAAATGGTGCAGGAGGGAGATACTAATGAAAAGATTTTGCAGAATAACATTTAATACAGGAGTTATGGGAGGGCAGGCCTGTATAAGGGGCATGAGAATTCCGGTTTCCTTAATTATCAACCTTACCGCCAATGGCATGACCTGCGAAGATATAATAAAAGAGTATCCCGATTTGGACGCCGAAGATATTAAGGAAGCGCTTCAATATGCTTCATGGCTGGCCAGAGAGGAATTACACTTTGCATTTAATTAAACAAATGAGATTCTTGGCGGATATGGGTATATCCAAAGCTACTGTTGACTGGTTGCAGGAGCGCGGATTTGAGGCCGATCATGTCAGAGATTACGGCATGAGCCGGGCGCTAGATACGGAAATTATCTGTAAAGCCAGGAAGGGTGCATCGTTCTAACCTGTGATCTTGATTTTGGAGATATTATGTCCGCTTCAGGAAAAAAAATTCCCAGCGTAATAATTTTCAGGCTGGAGAATGCAACTCCTTCAAATATTAATAAACGATTACAACTGGTTTTGCAAGAATCTAGGAAATCCTTATTAAAAGGCGCCATAATATCCGTTGAAGAAACAAGGCATAAAGTTAGATTGTTGCCTATTTAGATAGAATCTATACAGCAGATTTCTGTTAAGGGGCGCTTTCTATGCCTCTAATTGCTAAGAGGCTGTGTCATAACCCCTAAATTTTCTACAATATATCTAACAGTTTCGGTTTGTCCTCAAGCCGAAACTGTTAATAAGTATGCGGGTTAATACGTTCGGCGCAAGACAAGCCGAAAGATCGAGGCTCTTGCTATTTAACAGGGAAAATTAATATTATGACAATACAAATTGATAAGTTATTAAATCAAGAAGAAGCAACTGAATATATAATTAAAAATTTAGTTCCAAACTATGGTTATGACTTATATCTCCCAAGTACAATGAGAGAATGGTGTAAAGAAAACTATGCTTCTTTGGGAGTTGATCGATACAATTCGGAGCGTATGGCGCCTGATATTTCACCTTATTTTTATGCCGCTGCATGGGAATTATGTAGAAGGGGTATATTAAGACCGGGTATTAGACAATATGGAAAACAAAGTACTGAAGATGGTAGCGCCGGAAATGGTTATTCTATTACACCTTTTGGTAAACAGTGGCTTGAAGAATCAGATAAAGACATATTCATTCCAACGGAACCGGGCAGGTTCTCCGAAATGTTATCTCCTTATACAAAAATATTTGGTCCGGGATTCCATGAAAGGGCAAATCAGGCAATTCGTTGTTATGGTGCACACACTTACTTGGCATGTTGTGTTATGTGTGGAGCTGCCGCAGAGTCAATTTTGTTAAAATTAGCCACTGAGAAAGAAGGAGATGAAGAAAAAATATTAAAAAGATATAGGGCTGCAAATGGTAGAAAGAAAATAGAGGATATGATAATTCGTAATCAAAAAGGATTTATAAAGAATGATTTTGAGATATTTTTTAGTTTACTGAAATATTGGAGAGACGAAGCTGCGCATGGTCGACAATCAAACATTTCAGAAAACGAGTCTTATACATCCCTTGCTTTATTGCTACGCTGTGCACAATTTGCAAAAGATAATTATAATATCTTAACAGGAAAGAATATTCAAAAGCCGCCTAAAAAAGTGTCCGGAAAAGTGTTGACAGATCATAGTTCTTTACAAGGGGGTATAAAGTGAACGATCATTCTATCCGAGCAGAGTTATATAAGGAGCTTAAGCTTATTCCTCCAGATAAATTAGCCGAGGTTTATGATCTTATTCATTTTTTTAGAATTGGCTTAGAAAAATCTAAAACAAATAAAAATCAAATTCTGGCCTTTGCCGGTTGTTGGCAGGATATGTCAGCGGAAGAATTCGGCGATTTTACCAATGAACTAAAACAACGCCGCAAGCTGGCCTTTTTAACTAGAAGGGCAAAAGAAAAATGAGACCGGTTTTGCTTGATACTGATATTTTATCCTTGTTTTTTCGTAAGCATCCTCAAATCGTAATTAAATTCAACGAATACCTTGAAGAACATGAACGTATCAATTTTAGCATTATTACTTATTATGAAATTATAAGCGGGTTAAAATATAAAAATGCACATAAACAGATTGACGGTTTCTTAAATTTTGCCAAGCTGAATAATATCCTGCCCTTAACTATCAGATCGGTTGCACTTTCTGCTGATATCTATGCAAAGCTAAGAAAACAAGGGGAATTGATTGATGATGCTGATATCCTAATAGCGGGTATTGCCTTAGCTGATAGTCTGACCCTGATAACCAATAATGAAAAACATTTTAAACGAATTGATTCACTAAAATTACAAAATTGGATTTAGAAAATAATTAAATATGCGTTAATACTTTCGGTTTGAGACAAGCCGAAAGATCGAGTTCTAAAGTACAATTTGCGTTTTACATATTTTTGATTGGAAGCGCATGTGCCTTTAATTTCAAGAAAGTAACCATTACGTCAGATTAACTCCAAAATTATTCGGACTAGCTTATATCTGACGGCAGTCCTTCAATAGATGATAATAAATCAATACCGGTTAAGCGGTCTTTGTCTTTTACAGCGCCAAGATCAATGCCTTGATATCCCGTCTTATAATCCGCCTGCAGCAGTTTATCTCTTATATTAGATGAGATCAGATGAGACAAGATCATATGCGTATCCTCTATGTACTGCATATTATCACTAGGAATGATAAGGCAATGATCAACCTTTTCCCTTAGCAAACCTCCCTCAAAACCGGTTATCCCGACTGTAATACAAGCGCGGGTTTTTGCATGCCTTATGGCATTTAATACATTTTGCGAATCACCGCTGCCGCTTATGCCGATTACCACATCTCCGGCGCCTGCAATCGGAATAAGCTGTTCAGAAAAGATATGTTCGTAATGCGTATCATTCGCCCAAGCAGTAATAAGCGGAATATTATCAGTCAGCGCAATAACCTTAAAACGCCTATTTTTATTACGCCCCAAAGTTCCCTTACTTAAATCACAGTCCAAATGTGACGCCGTAGCCGCGCTGCCGCCGTTACCCATAATAAATACAAACTGTTTATTCTCATAAGCTGTAAGTAAAACATCAATAATCCGCTGTAACTCTTCCAATGGAATCTTTTCCACCAGCTCGCCAATATCGCTTAGATATTTTTTAATCGCAATTAACATAATATTTAACTCCCGCTTTTCCAGATCAATACTGTTGAGTCAAGGTATATAATACTGTCATTCTGAGGCGATAAGCCGAAGAATCTCCCCCCCCGCAACAGCGGGTAGATTCTTCACCTCACTTCGTTTCGTTCAGAATGACAGCTGCCTTAAGTCAACAGCTTCTCCCGCTCCAAGTATTCAAAGCAACTTGATAATTAGCCAAAGTGCCAATATCCAATAAGTATTCATCTATCATATAACCGTGCATTTTACCCGCTAATTTTGGCAGTATATCAAAGCCAAAATCGCTCTCATCCGGCATGATATAATCAAATAGTTTATAATTAGCAATGAATATACCCGCATAAGCCAAGTTGCCGCGAGGTCTATCCGGCTTTTCTACAAAATCGCTCACTAAGCCGTCTTTATCTAATGCAGCTATACCGCATTCTTGCGGTTTACTCGTTTTAAATAAGCCTATAGTAAAATCCCCCGTATGGCTATTATGAAAATCCAGCATAGAACTTAAATTAACATCAGTCAGGTTATCCGCATAAATAATGAAAAAAAGCTCATCATCAACTATAAAATCCCTGTTAGCCAGCAGCGTACCAGCGCTTCCAAATAATTCAGCCTCATAAAACAGGCTGATCCGCATATCAGAAACATTGCGTTCTATATATTCCGTTACCATACCGGCAAGGTAGTGTATATTAACCAAGGTGTGAGTAATCCCGTGTTTTTTTAATAAATCCATCCAAATCCCAAACAGCGGTTTACCATTAATCGGGATTAAGCATTTGGGAACGCTGTCTGTAATAGGTTTTAATCTGCGGCCTTCTCCGGCCGCCAGTAAAAAGGCTTTCATAGTATAACTACGCATTATTTTTTTAATAAACTGTGTCATTCTGAGGCCGGAGGCCGAAGAATCTCTCAGCCTACGTGGGTTAGACCCTTCGCTTCACTCAGGGTGACGGCGTAGCGGCCTCAGAATGACAGCGGCTTACTTCCATTCGTATCTTTTCATATTAAAAATCACCTTACTGCCGTCGCGTTCAAAATTAAAGGGCAGCTCCCTTAACCCTGACTGACCCATAACATTGCGCAAATCTTCCTGCTTTTGTATGGGACAGTAAAGCAATAAGAACCCACCCCCGCCGGCGCCTGAAATCTTACCGCCGGTAGCGCCGGCCTTTAGAGCATCCTCATACAGCCGGTCAATATATTCATTGGTAATATTATCGGTTAATTTTTTCTTCTCCGACCAGCCAAGATGCAGTATATCCCCCACTTTATTAAAATCATGGTTATTAAGGCATTCTTTGAGTAAGTCTACATGTTTTTTTAGGTTGAGTAATACACCCATTTTATCGGTAATGTTTTCTTTTTGCTTAGATAAGATATCAGCCGACTTTCTGGTATTATTTGTATAAAAGAGAAGCAGCGCTTCACAAAGCCTGCGTCTTTTTTCCTCGCTTAATCCCATTTTTTCAACATCAACGCTATCATCAGGATTAAAATTAATCACCTGCGTATTGCCATAGGCCGCAATATATTGATCCTGTTTTCCTATAGGGCTGCTTAAAATATCAATTTCAATCTCACAAGCCTGCCTAGCCAAAGTCTCAGCAGTAACCAATATGCCCTGATAAGAATAAAACGCATTTAATAGCCCAACGATTACGCTGCCGGATGAGCCTAACCCACATCCTTCTGAAGGAATATCAGCTAAAGTAGTTATTTCCACGCCACGGGCAATCCCGCTTTTTTTCATAGCCTCGCGTACCAAATCATGCTGTATCTCATCAACCGAATCTACTATTTCTTTGCGGGAATAATTTACATATATTTTCTCATCAAAGCGTTCCTTTATGATTACATAGATATATTTATCAATAGCGGTACTAAGTACCGCCCCGCCGGCTTTAGTATAAAAATCAGCAAAATCAGTGCCGCCGCCGGCTAAGCTTATGCGCAACGGCGTCTGGGTAATTATCATAGACTAACCCCCGGATTATTAGCTGCCGGCTTATAATCGCCGGCTTTTGAGCTTTGTCTTATTATTTGTTTTTCCTTCATTTCATTGTTGGCATAATCCATTATATCATCTATATTTTTTTGTTCGCCAAGCCAATTCTTGTAGTCTGTAATACTTTTTTGCGGCGTATGTTTAGGCTGCCAGCCTAAGCTTTTTAATTTTGAAATATCAGAAAGAATATGTCTGGTATCCCCGAAGCGGAATTCGCCGCTCATATTTGGTAAGATATCGTTTTGAAAAGTTTTGTTTACTATTTCAAACAAATCCAGTACTGTATACGGTCTTCCTCCGCCTACATTAAATATTTGATAATCCGCCTCATTATTTTCCGCAACCAATAGATTAGCCTGCACTACATCTTCTATATTTATATAATCCCTAAGCTGCATCCCATCTTCATAAATAGTGGACTGCCGGTTTAGAAATGAGTTTAAACAAAATATTCTGGCCGCGCCCGAATAGGCATTATAAAAGGACTGCCTAGGCCCTTGTACAAGGGAATAGCGCAAGGCAACAGAAGGAATGGCATATCTTCTGCCCAAATTTATGGTAATCATCTCTTGGGAATATTTTGACATGGCATACTGGTTTTGCGCATTAATTACTTCCTCATCAGAAGGTTGAACTTCAACCCAGGC
>JAJRXT010000017.1 GCA_024276125.1 bacterium | reverse complement strand
GCGGGTTTCAAACCCGCCCCTACAGCGGGAGGGGATGCGCCCCTCTTCTACAGAAATTTTACGTCAATCAACTCTATACAAAACACCAACTAGCTGATATATAAAAACAGTTTAATTTTTCTTATGTCGAACTCAGGTTATCTTAAGTCAACAACATTGACTCTAACTCTCTACCCAAAGGGGAGAGAGAACAAAAAGGTATTTTACTAACTATGAAAAAACCTATAATCGGTATAACAATGGGGGATGCAGCCGGCATCGGGGCAGAGATTATCCTAAAGACTCTAGCTGACTTGCGGATATATAATATTTGCTATCCGGTGGTAATCGGCAGTCTATCCATAATGCGGCATCAGGCAAAGCGACTTGGGCTTAGCTGTGATCTTGTATCCGTAAACAAAAATTTAGAGCGGCTTAATACTGACAGCAGGCAAGCAGCTATAATAGACTGCCCTGAATATAACAGCGCAGATATTGATTTTGCTCACCCGAATGAGCAAACCGGTAAGGCGGCTTATCATTATATAAATACGGCGGTATCACTTGCACTTAGCCATAAAATAGATGCAATGGTAACATGCCCGATAAGCAAAGCAGCGCTGAATCAAGCCGGTTATAATTATCCGGGGCATACCTAGCTGCTGGCAGAGTTAACCGGCGCTAAAGACTATGCTATGATGCTTACAGGCGGTAAGTTAAGGGTAATACGGGTTACTACTCACTGTCCTTTGTCTGAAGTCGCCTCTATGGTAAGTAAGGATAAGGTATTTAATAAAATTATGCTGATAAACCGAGAATTACCCAAATGGGGGGTGAAAAAACCGCGCATAGCGGTAGCCGCCTTAAATCCGCATGCAGGCGAGGATAATATGCTGGGTACGCAAGAGACTGAAAGCATTAATCCGGCGGTAAAAGACGCCCGGGAAGCGGGGGTTGACGTGTATGGAGCGCTGCCTGCTGATACGCTTTTTTATAAAGCAATACAGGGTGAATTTGATGTAGTGCTGGTGATGTATCACGATCAAGGTCTTATCCCGCTTAAGATGGCCGCTTTTAATGAAGCGGTGAATATAACCTTGGGACTGCCTATTATTCGTACATCAGTCGGGCATGGCTGCGCTTGGGATATAGCCGGTTGCGGTTTAGCCGATCCAAGCAGCCTGCGCGAGGCGGTTAAACATGCGGCCTGCGCCGCTGGTTTGTAGCAGCAGGTTTTTAAACCCGCCATCTTGAGGGCTAACAAGCCGATCTTTCGGTCGGCAGCTACAGGTAAATTATATGTTTCGGGGTGTCTCACCCCGAAACATAGGATGCTTGGTTTCTACAGCCGTCATTCTGAATGAAGCGAAGCGGAATGAAGAATCTCGCATACGTGGGCAGATTCTTCACTGTGCTTCCGCTTCGTTCAGAATGACACGCCCCCTAAGGGGTCATGGCCAGACTCTCACTTTGATAATTTTTCGGATTAAGGATAACGATCTCCACTCTACGGTTTTGCTGACGTCCTTCAGGAGTATAATTGGTAGCTACCGGCCTTATTTCCCCAAATCCCTTGGCTTGTATCTTTTGTTCATTAAGCCCTTTTGATAATAGATAACCCATTACCGCATAAGCGCGTTCTTTAGATAAAATCAAATTATATTCATCCGTTCCGGTATTATCCGTGTGCCCCTCAATTAATATTTTTCGTTTTGGGTAATCTTTTAGTATATTAACCAAATGATTCAGTTTGGTGGCAGTACCCATACGAATAGTGGATTTATCCACATCAAATAATATATCGGATAATGTTACCACCAAGCCGCGTTTTTCCTGTTTTACTTTAGCGAATTCCGAGGATAGCTGGCCTAGTTTATTTTCTAATTCCAACATTTGTTTTTTAGCCCGTGCCGCTTCTTGCAGCGCTTTTAGTCTAGCCTCTTGGGCTTGTTTTTTCTCAAATGCGGCTTCGGCTTTGGCTTTATCGGCCTGCTCTTTAATACTTAAGGCTTCCTGTTTGGCTGCATCGGCCATTTCTTTTTGCAATAAGGCCTCAGCCTTGGTCTTATCAGCCTGCTCTTTAATATTTAAGGCTTCGGCTCTGGTCGCATCGGCTATTTCTTTTTGTAATAAGGCTTCGGCTTTGGCCTTATCAGCCAGTTCTTGGGCATTTTTTGCCTGTGCCTGATTAAACTGTGCTTCCCGTTGTGCCTTTGCTGAGTGTTCTTGGGCTTGTCTTGCCATTTCTTTGGCTATAAGCAACTGTCGCTTAAGTGTTTCTAACTCTTGTTTGTCTTTTTGAGCCTGCCTTGCCTTAAGTTGTGCTGCAAAAGCAGCGGCTTTAGCGTCTTCCAGCATTTTAAGCTGACGAGCCGCTTCTTCTTTTGCCTTTTGCGCCATTTCAATAAATTTTTGCGTCTCTGCTTGTAATTTAGCCGCCTGCGCCGCTTTTAATTCAGCCATCCGGCGTTCTTCTTCAAATTTCCTTTTTTGAGCTATAAGAGCGTCCAACCTGTTCTGTTCAGCTTGATACTGTTGTTTTAACAGTTTATTCTTCTTATATTCAACATCTATATTGGTAAGCTCTCTGACTATATCCTTTTGATTACTAAGGGCAATTGCAAGTTGCCCATATAATTTGGCATATAACGCCTTTTCTTTAATTCTATTATCTAGTATGGAATTACCGGTAAAACCCGAGCGGCGTTCGTATTTGCTCCACATAGATTGGGCTTCATGAAAAGCGGCTTCCGCTCTTTCCATTTCAAAGGGAGCATTTATGGCGGCATCCAGATTACGGGCCTCACGTATGGAGGCTCTGGCATTAGCTACCGCCGAACCGGGCGGTTCATTGCCTAACAGCGGCATGTAAGTAGCGCAACCCGCAGATATGAGAATAAATATTAAAAAAAAGGAAAATCGCCTATTATATTTACCTATAAAAAACATTAACTATTATCCCCCTTTTATTCAAATTCTCTTCTAGTTTCTTCAAGTAAAATCTTAGCGCGCTCCACCTCTTTTTTAAGCTGTTCCAATTCTAATCTGGCTTTTGCAAGTTCCTCTTCTCCCTTTTTCCATTTGGATGCCGCAATGGTATAATCAGCTTGAAGTGACGCTATAGCGCTTAATTTAACAGCGCGTTTGCGATTGTTGGAAGCCGCTTCTTTTTCCGCCAGCCACAGGCTTCTTTCAGCGGCGCGATAATCTTCCAGCGCATAAGTTTCCGCTTCTACATCTCTTGCGGTTTCCAAAGCCTTTTTGGCAATAGAAAGCTCCTCTACCGGAGGCCCGCCGGCACATGCCGGAAAAATTAGCAAACCCAATATAAATATAATGGAAATTTTTCTCAAAAAAAGGACACCTCCCCGACTAATAATTGATACAAATTTACTGTACGGGAGAGACTTGTCCTAAATGCCATTAAGTTAAGGAAATTGTCATTCTGAATGAAGCGGAGCGCAGTGAAGAATCTACCCCCGTATGCGAGCAGATTCTTCGGCTTCCAGCCTCAGAATGACAGACTAAAAAAAGCTTTTCATTATAGTATAACGCTTAACTTAATGGCAGTAAGGTTTGTCCTCTCCCATCTCCTCGGGCGGGGACAAGCCGCCGCCCCTACAGCTTAATAAAATCAACAAATCTTATATTGGACACATGTCCATACTAATATAACCCAAATCTATTCGTTAACAAGTATACCATGGGCTAATGCCTTGTCAAACCTACATTTTAGGAGCGTTCTGCATCTTTTTGTTTGATATAATATAAGCGGCTGTGTTAAGATAAGATTTGCTTATCCATTTGATGTTGGGGTATCTCACTCACAATGTCGTTGACTAGGGCTTAAGGTGGAAACTTGTCATTCTTCAGCCTTCGGCCGAAGAATCTTCCCCCCGCAATAGCGAGTAGATTCTTCACTCCGCTTACGCTGCGTTCAGAATGACGGCTAATTGTATCTTCTTTAATGAAACGCTCTATACCAGTTAAAACACTTTGGATGCGCCATCTTATATTGAGGTCTTATGAAAAAGATTTACCTAATCCTAAGTTTTTTGTTGCTTGCGGGAGTACATAGCGTACAAGCCGGCAGTATCAAACAGCTAAGTTCACAAATCAATAAAATAATCAACCAAAAAGCCCTAAATAAAGATCAATTGGGCATAGAAATATTTTCTATCGACCGGGGTAAATTAATATACGCCTACAATGCGGATAAAGCTCTTATTACGGCTTCTAATATGAAACTAATTACCAGTGCGGCGGCGATTAGTTATTTAGGGCCGCGTTTTAAGTTCAAAACTCAAATAGCCTGTGATACCCCGCCCGATAAAGACGGTATAGTACATGGAAACCTGTATATAAAGGGTTTTGGCGATCCATTTTTGGTATACGAGGAAATGTGGAAGCTGAGCCATTATGTAGCTATGAGGGGATTAAAAGGGGTAGACGGCGATATAATAGCCGATGAAACATATTTTGATAATGAACGCTGGGGCGCTGGCTGGAAGATCAAGGGCAATCGTTGGTATGAAGCACAAATCGGCGCTCTGTCGTGTAATTTTAATACAATAGAAATAAACGCAGCCCCGGGGTTTAATATTGGCTCGCCTTTGTTTGCCTGGCTTAATCCGGCCACCGGCTATATAAAACTGGTAAATAAAGGACGTACAAAGGCAAAAATAAAAAAAAGGCTGAGCATAAATCAGTCGTCAGGTAATAATCAACATAAAATCACCGTAAGCGGCGAGTTACCTCCTAATAAGAAAACTCGCACCATATGGCGTACCATACAGAATCCAGCTATATATACGGCTAATGTATTCCGTGATTATCTAATCAGCGAAGGCGTGAAGATAGAAGGTAAAATCCGGCAGGGCAATATGCCGCAGGGCAGCTATACGTTATATACTCATCATTCCAAGCCGCTAAGCTTAATCATCCGCGGGTTAAACAAGATGAGCAACAATTTTACCGCCGAGCAAATATTAAAAACGCTGGGAGCGCAAATAAACAAGCCCCCGGGTACGGCGCAAAAAGGCTTACAGGCGGTAAGACAATTTTTAAGAAGGCTTGGAGTTAATCTGAATAATTTAAGGCTGGTGGACGGCTCCGGCTTATCAGCGGATAACCGGCTTACCCCCAGGGCCATTAATAAGGTATTAGTATATATGTATAGGGATTTTTCCCTGTGTCCAGAATTTATGGCATCTTTAGCCGTAGGCGGCGTGGACGGTACGTTAAAAGACCGGCTAAAGGATAATCTGACTAAGAATATAATACGCGCCAAAACCGGACATATAAACAGCGTAGCCTCTTTATCCGGCTATCTGATGACCGAGCAAAACGAGCTGATAGCCTTTTCTATATTAATGAATAAATTTAAAAGCAGCAGCGGATATATACAAAAAATTCAGGATAAAATCTGTAGAGAAATTGTAAAACTGAGCAGATAGAAACACACACATTATCCCCTGTAGATGCCGACCTTTAGGTCGGCCATGTGGTCAATGTTGTTTATGTTTCGGGGTGTCCCACCCCAAAACCGCTATATTCGCTGCGGTCATGCAATGTTTCGGCATGAGACATACCGAAACATACAACCCGCCCCATAGCCGGCCTAAAGGTCGGCGGCTACAGATAAATGCCCCGCCCAGGGCAGTCCTTAGGTCTCTTTGTATCCCGATAATAAATTCATATTTTGTACAGCCTGTCCGGCTGAACCTTTTAAGGTATTATCAATAACCGAGAAAACTACCAGCGTTTTCCCGTCTCTATCAAGGCTTAATCCAATATCGCAAAAATTAGTGCCTACCACATTTAATAATTCGGGCTGTTTATCTGTATCATATATACGGATAAAGGGCTTTTGTTTATAAAACTTTTTATAGACTTCTATTAATGCCAACAGATCAGCGCTTTTTTGTAAACTTACATGTATAGTAGATAAAATACCCTTATCAGTAGGCGCTAAGTGGGGAATGAAGCTTATTTCTACCTTATCCTGATATAATCCGCTTAATTCTTGCTCTATTTCGGGAATATGCGGATGTTTATTCATTTTATAGGGCTTTAAATTACCATATGCGTCTATAAATAAATTATTACCGGGACGAGGGGTTCTGCCTGCGCCGCTTAAGCCGGAATAAGCGCATATATGTATTGCCTGCGGGTAAATAAGCCTGCAATTAAGTAAAGGCGCCAGTCCCAAGATAATACAGGTGGGATAGCAGCCCGGATTGGCTATGAGCGAGGATTTTTTAATCCTATCGGCATATAATTCCGGTAAGCCGTAAACCGCTTCATTTAACAAATTAGGGTATTTATGTGCAATACCGTACCATTTGCGGTATACGGCGGGTTCTTGCAGCCTGAAATCTGCGCTTAAGTCGATTATTTTTATACCGTGTAACCACAAATCATAAACATATTTCATGGCAATAGTATGCGGCTTGGTAATAAAGACTATATCGCATTTTTTGAGCTTATCCAAAGAATAGGGCTTAAATGCGCTATCCTCTAACCCGTACAGAAAGGGATGTATTGTGTATAGTTTTTTATGGGCGGCCTGCTGTGATTCCACATATACAAGCTGCGTTTTAGGATGACGTATTAATAATTTGATTAATTAGCCGGCAACATAGCTTGAACCGCCGATTATACCAACTTTTTTCTTGGACATATTTTTATCCCGCTTTATTTAGCCTTAAATTCAGCATAATTGATTTAAGACAGCTATATAAGTTGTATAAAGGGTCATGAAAACCCGATTTTTTAGAATAGAAAGATTATACGTTATTTTTATTAATAACTCTACCGGTAAACATCCTTGGTAAAATATTTTTTTATTTAACAAACTGGCTAGCTGTAGCATATTAGTGGCGTCATTTCAAACATATATGGCCTTACTTGCAATAAATGGGCAAGTTAGAAGGCAAGGAACAAATGTTTTTTGCTTGAATTTTTTTTTTATTCTAATATAATAATGCAAGTATGCTAATCTAGGCTCTTATTTTGCGTTACACACGTGCATGAATCCACTAATTTTTGCCGATAAAGTTTATATTCACTATTTTTGGGGTACCTCACTCTGAAACCAAATAATAAACTTTGGGGACAAGACAGATGTTAAAAACCAAAGACAGTTATTTTTAGCTATACATAAATGCACAATACTACTTTCAAGTTCCGCATAGTTTTTTTGACTTTTTATAAAACCGTCACCAATAACTCCTCATAAAGATATAATCTTTAACCAGCTTTTTTATCTTTTGTCTGGCTGGCACATAAATTGGTGAGAAAAATCGGTATTTTTTACTATTAGTAGCAGATAGTAAAGAGGAGGAGGAGTTTATCTGTTCTTTTTTTTTGGGGGGGGTGATATTAAAGAAAAATCGTAGTGCAGAGCATAACAGGTTTTATTTTACTATCGTAGCAGATGGAAAAGCAGTAAAACTAAAAGGAGGAAAACAACTAATGAAGAAATTGTTTGGCATAGGGCTTTCTCTGGCCCTGATAGCGGCGCTAATCGTACCCAGCGCTTGGGCGCTTGATAAGGGACCTGCAACAATTGATCTTAATGCCCAGGCCAAGTATCCTGACGTTATTACCAAAAAAGACAAAAAACATGTTCCAAATTTCCCTCATCATAAACATCAGGATGAATTTTTAAAAGGAAATTCTGAGCATGCTCAATTTAAGTATACTGATGATTATACCTGTAGCGGTTGTCACCATACATCTAAGCCCGGGGAACAGCCAGGCGGTTGCCTTAAATGTAAAGACTTAAATAAAATGTTGGATAAAGTTGGCGGGGCTAAAAAATTCGATAAACTTTATCATAAAAATTGTCGAGACGGTTGTCATAAAAGCATGAAAAAAGCCAAGAAAAAAGCCGGTCCGACTAAATGTAAGGCTTGTCACGGCTAAAAAAGAATAAATTAATTTGAGGGTAAATACGTTTTTTTACTCTCATTGTTTTAAAAAAAGGCGGTTAATTAATGGTTCGATATATATCGGGTCAGCTTAAATTAACCGCCTTTTGTTTTGTAAAACAGATAGACTAACCCGAATAATTCTGAAGTTAATCTGAGGCAATGTTTATCTGCTTGAAATTATAAACATTTTACGTTCACTGTCATTCTGGAACAAAGCGAAGAATCTGTAAGCATATGTGGGCAGAGCCTTCACTTTGCTCAGGGGCGACTGTTCCTAAAAAGACAACAGGCCAGGTTTTGTTAGTAACCTGGCCTGTTAATCTTAATATTAGTTCAAATTGTATACAAATAGAACTTGTTTTTTTACTCGGTTTTTTCGGCAGCAGCATCGGCAGCCGGAGCGGCGGCTTCAGCTTCAGCTTCAGCAGCAACATCAGCATCTTTAGTATTTTCTGCGTCTTTAATTTCAGCAGCTTCGGCTTCACCTTGTGCAGCATCAGCAGCCGGAGCGGCGGCTTCAACAGCAGCAGGTTCATTGGCAAAGCATGTGCTGGTGCCGGTTACAGCAACCAAACTGAGTGCAAATAAAAATACGGCCAACAAACTAACAAGTTTTTTCATGAATATATCCTCCTTAGAAATTAGGAAATCAATTTACCCAAACAATTATCTTTGGGGGCTGCTAAATTCCAATCTTATTTCTACAGGCTTTATACTTTTTGTAAGAAGCATACTTTTTCATAAAAGCGTATAGATATTTGGGAGGACAATATTTACTTATCGCCTTCCAGTTGAATCAGAACGGCTTATATTATTTGCTCGGCGCATATAACTAGATATTCGGTTTTTGAATTTATACCCAATAATAAAACCGTCATCAGGTTTTTACCGTCAGCCGCTATAATTTACAATATGGTATTGCTAAATAGTTAGATTTTAGCTGGAGATGCTTCAGCAGTTAAAGTAACAACAGAGTATCTGCCCGTATAAGTAAGGATTGGCTTTTACACTGTATTTTTGTCCTCCTTTGTCTTTTTATACCTTCGTTTTTTTTAAGTTCGTCCTTTTATAATTAAAGGTACCACGAGATATATTCATGTCAATTTTATTTTTTATGCTTTCAAAAAAACCGATAAATTTATTGCACACAATTATTTTGGTTAAAAATAAAATTTTTATTGCTTATAATTGAATTTATTCCTTGACTATATATGTAATAAATATGCTATAATGATTTACGTGTATAGGAATTTCCTTTTTTATTTGTAACTGCTGGTTTAAAACCTGCCTTCACACACAGCCTAAAGTTTGGCAATTACAATAGTTTGACGATTACAATATATAGTTTGCACTTGTTGGGCGCTATAAATTTACTACAAATTTAAACAGGAGCCAGGTTATGAAATAAGGCAAGAAAAGTTTTCTATAAACGATATTCCTTAAGGCTATAAGTATAAGTATATTATCTATTATTGTATGTTTGTGCCGATATTTGCTTGGAGGGGGGATCACCACAAACTGTTTTTGGCTTTTTTATTGTTATTTTTGCATGAACATGTATTTGTGGCGGACTTTTCCAGTACATTTTGGTTTATAACGATTAACCGTAAAACAACACCAAAAAACTTAACTAGTAAAAAAATATAGTAGCTTCTTGTAAACAAACCTAGGATAAACCAAACCTAAAGGTTTTTCTATTAGCCCACTATTAATCAAAAAACCAATTGTTTTTTTTAGTTATGGAAATTTGTTGGTTTTACTAGCCTTAATAGCTATTTATATCCTACAAATAGAACTGATTTTAAGACTTTAGCAAAGTTAAGCAAGCCATAAATTTAAATATTGGGCTTGTTATTCTTGTGCTTACCGTCTTAAGACAGGGTATAGTACCTACTCAAAATAAATTTTGCGGCGCGCTACACATTCAATATAGGTGTGTTGTCTAAGCCAGTCTATCGCAGCTCAGGCAGCGAACTACTGTAGACGCCGGCCAAAAGGCTCGGTCAAGATAAGCGGGTTTAAAAACCCGCATCTACAAAAGAATGAAATGGGATTTACTATACTATTTTTTAAAAAAGTCTATTACCGTAATTAAGGTAGCCTGTCCCTGTTTATAAATAATCACGTAAGCCTCTTACAGTGGTAATAGAGCTACTAACCCGCATATTTCATAGCGATTTTCTTTGTTTAGGTGAAAAGTGATAATTTTGTAACTGGTCATCTGATTGAAAGAGCAGGTTAAGCTAACATTAATTTTAGATATTATAAGTTGTTACTTGATTTATTAGCAGATTATATTTCTATATACTAACAGGGCTTTTAAGCGTATTCACCTCAGCTTGTCTATCACCTTGAATATTATTGATCCGCACACCCTACTATACTATTAAACTTATTGATAAAGCAGGATTAAAGGAGGTTGGTGAACTTGTCGTAAAAATTAATTAAGAACATGGTAAATTTGCCATAAAAATACAATTAGACCATTTCATTATTTGGAATAAATTTCGACATTGAGATATCTTTAATAATGAAAGTAAAGTTAATATTAATTTCTGAAAATATGGATATATTTTTTAAAAAAGGAGTGATTAGTTATGATAGCAGTTGGACAAAAAATCAGGGAAATGAGGCAGTCTAAGAGACTTACACAAGAAGAAATCGAAAACAGAACGGGTATCAAACGCGAATACTTATCTAAAATTGAAACCTGCGGTCTTCCTAATATTACAATTAAGACGTTGAAAAAGATTACAGATGCGCTGGGAATACCCATAAGCAAATTTTTTCGCGAATCCAGTAATTAAAGCTAAAGAGATAGCAGGTCTCACCAAAAAAGGGAAGTATGGTAATTGTACTTCCCTTTTTTTTGTGCATAAGGCTGCTTAATAGGCCATACACTCTCTACTGCTTTGCCCTACAAATTTAGGGTACGGTACCCATGCCCAACGTGTGATATTACCGTCTTTTCTTATCCAAAAAAAATCATATGCCATATATCCGCAAGGTAGGTATCCCATATTCTGCTCACTAAAAAATGATGTATAGCGCATACTTTCCGACATATCGTAAGTAGTGGTAAATTGTCCTGTAGAAAGCCATTGTCTGTTGGATTCATAAACCAAAATTTTATGCCCATTAGCATCGTCTATCGCCATTATGGGTTTACCCTTTTTAGCTACCAGCTCATGATAATTATAGTCCCGCCAAGTTCTTCTTCTAGGTCTGCTCATAGCGTGAGCGCTACAACCGATTACCAGCAGTAAAGCAAAGCTAATACCTAAGATAAAACCAATTCTTTTCATTTTTGGGTATCTCCCTATTAAATTTTGGTTTCCTTCAATTAAGGCTGCTTAAATACTGCTCATTCTTTAATACTGCATAACACTAAATAAATCGGGCAAAAACTCCATATCTGATTTTAATTTACCGTGATGAATCTTTTTGTCAACCAAAGACTATAACTTAGGAGTGATTATCTTTATGTAAATTGTCATTTTTTTAATTGAGATAAACGGACTACCGTAGAGATACCGACTGGAAGAGCGAAGTATGTATAACAGCCCTTTTCCTGTCATTCCTGCTAAGGCAGGAATCTAATGTTTTCAGTATATTATTTATTTTCGGTAAAGCCATAGAATGACAAAAAATGAGGTTATGACCCAGCCTCGCAATCAAGGGGCGGGTTTAAAAACCCGCATCTACAAAAAAAAAATAGGATTTCCGGTACTATTAAAAAAATAGATTAATAACGGTTTCTAATATAATAAGAAAATGATATAATACTTTAGGTAAGTTCTGAGTTGATTCCAGATTTTGCGGGAATAACAACCTTTTATAATACAGCGGAAATTTACTATGAACAAAACACCTTTCAGGCAAACCATTATCTGCAGCCGCCGACTTTTAAGTCAGCCTGTAGGAACAGATTTAAAACCCGCCTCTAAAAACGAAAAAAACAGTATTTTCTATACTATTAAATTAACTTGTTGTCTCGTTTTGATTTTTGGGTGGTGCCTGGCGCCTGCTACCGGCTTTGCGCAATCAGAGCATCAGGGAGAATTAAACCAACAGATAGAAGATGCGCTGTTAGTTAATCCCAAGGTCAGCTTAAAAACCAATAAAGGCAAAATAGTTGTAGAGCTTTATCTACATGCAGCTTCTAAAACAATCGCGCTTTTTTTAGAAAACATAAAAAAAGGTTATTATAATAATTTAGTATTTAACCGTTTTGTAACAGGCTATGCCATACAACTGGCTTCCCCTAAAAAAAAATAGAAAGTAACATTATATTAGATGAACGTAATAATGGATTAACACATGTTCAGGGCAGCGTTGGATTGTCTTGGGATTATATAAACCAAAACAGCGGATATAAACTTTATTTTTGTTTAGGCGACATAAAGCAAATGGATAATAAGCACACCTTAATCGGAAAGATAATAAATGAAGCTGGATTAGAGGTTCTATCACAATTAGCAATTGGAGATAGATTGCAACAAGCGAGCATTGTAGATGAGGTAACCGGCATTGAAGACCTGCTTAGTCCGATTGATGAAATTTTTGCCCCTAATAATTAAGGATAACAGCAGCCAAGTATATGCCGGATTGGATTACACATTTAGGCGGCGGATATTTATTATACCGTCCCATATCTTTAAAAGACATGCGGTTAGTTTTGTTAGGCTGTATTTTGCCTGATATACTCTCCCGAATATGTGTCATTTTGGAGGATATCTTTAATCTATACGTGCCTAAGTATTATCAATTGGAGGCCTTTCATACTCCTTTTATGCTGATTTTGCTGGCTATATTTATTTCGCTGTTTGCTGCTTATTTTTGGCGTTGTTTTGCTTTGCTCCTATCCGGCGGCATATTGCACTTTATACTGGATATGTGCGATGTCAAGATGGAAGGGTGCGGGCAGTTACTCTTCTATCCGGTAAGCTATAAGACCTATCAGTTTAATTTATTTTCATATAATAATTGGGGCTATTATCTTATTGTTGCCGCCTGCCTTGCGCTCTTGCTTTATTATTGCCTAAAGCAGCCGTATATAAATGAATGTACTTTTAAGTTTCAGCGTAAGGGGTGGGCTGCTGCGCTTTTGCTTGTTATACTCATAATGCCGCATATTACTTGGAGGTCTTTCTGGCGCAATAATATAGGCTATATGGTTTTTTTCGCTTATCCTGAACAATTTGAAAATAAAAAAGTAGCCTTACATTTCACTGAAGTAATTTCTAATAATTCGCTGATTGTAAAAGAGTGGGAGCAAAAATTTGAGATAATTACTGATCAAAGGTTTGATGTCGGCGATTATATATCGCTTATCGGCATATATAAAGACGGAAAGATATATCCAAGCAAAATCAAATTGGAAATCGGTAATAAAAAAATCTGGCTATCCGTAGCGGGGCTGTTGTTATTCCCGTTATTGTGGTTTGATCCCTCTAAATGACGCAAGTTTTGTATGTTTCTGGGGGTTCCACACCGAAACTAACTGCTCATTGCAGGTATGTTAGTGTAGCCGCCGACCTTAAGGTCGGCTATCATTTGCGCTAGCCTTAAGGTTTGTTGTGTATGACTGACTGGCCGACATAAAGGTCGGCGGCTACATATGCAAAGGCCATAACCATCAAACTAAAAAAACAAAATGATACATTTATTTAACAATTGGAATAGTATTGTAAGCAAAATAAATAAAGCCGGACTTGTATTTCTTTTCCTTGATTATGACGGTACGCTTACTCCTATTGTATCTACCCCGGATAAGGCGGTTATGAATGATGATATACGAAAGCTGCTTGTCTTATTATCTCATAATAAGAAATTTAAAATAGCTGTTATAAGCGGTCGCAGTTTGGAGGACGTTAAATCCAAAGTCAGTATAGACGGAATTTTTTATGCGGGAAATCATGGCTTGGAAATACAGGGCGGCGGACTTGATTACCTGCATCAGGGGTGCAAAAATGTGCGCAGCCGGCTTAAGGCTATCGAACATAAACTAAAAACCAAGCTGGCTCATATAAAGGGTATCATAGCAGAAGACAAAGGGTTTAGTCTAAGCCTGCATTACCGTATGGCTGATGAGAAATATATCTTTCAGATAAAACAAATTGTAAATGAAGTTTGTAATCCTTATATTGAAAAAGAACAGATAAAGCTTACCCAAGGTAAAAAAGTGTTTGAGGTAAGACCGCCGGTTGACTGGGGCAAGGGTCAGGCGCTTTCGCTTTTGCGGGAATTCTGCGAGGACGATTACGATTACGAGGATAATTACTATGACGGCTATGATGACGACATAACAGATAATTTTACCATATATATCGGAGATGACAGGACAGATGAGGACGCCTTTAAGGTATTGACTCACACGGAGGATATATCGGTTTTAGTAGGGCATAATAAGGCGTCATATGCCAAATTTTTCTTGAATAATGTGGATGAGGTGAGAGAATTTTTAACCAAGATTATATGATGGCCGTATGTTTCGGGGTGTCTCACCCCGAAACATAAACATAAAAAACATACACTATCGTTTAGTCTCATATTAAAGGAATCATTATGCCGCAATTAATTGTAGCTACGGAACCATTTGTGTTTTATACCAGACTTCATTTATCGGAATTAACCGGACTGCGCGCATGTACTGTAACCGAGCTTTTAGATATGATAAAAGAAGTCTCGCAATCGTGCATATATCATCATACTCACAGGTACCTACAGCCGCATCAGTTTTTATCGCCGGAGCCGCCCAATGATTTTGCATATTGGGTGACTAATGTATGGGGTGAGCGCAGGTTGGGCGAGCGGCTAGCCAGTATTGATATTGTTCAATTCAGCAGTCTACGCCAGTTAAGAGATGCTATTGTTTTAGCGATAGAAAATTACTTAGAAAAATATCCGCATATTAAGAGAAAATTTGCTTCTCCCGGGGATGAATTCCATTTTACAAAAACTGTCAGCTTTTTCCTGCCGACTCCATATATAGCGCATAATTTAAGTGAATTTGCTGATTTATTAAAACAAACTACTTTAAATTCGTTGTATTTTCACATATTTGAAGCCCGTCTCAGGTTGGATAAGGGCATAAATGACTTTTCATACTGGCTGGATACTTCATTAGGTGAAAGTAAATTATCAGATCAAATACAGTGTCTTGATCCCTATACCTATACAATGAATGATCTTAAAATTACTATTTTAAAATTAATCAATAACAGGTTATCCGAACTGGAGCAAAATAATGGTTGATCTGGAAGAATACAGCCTGATTGTAGGTGGAAATGTAATTGATGAGCTAAGATTATTAGCCCAAAGACTGCAAGGAAAAGTTATTCAAAACATAAATTCTACAGCGGTAGGGGGCGGGGTAGCTGAAATCTTAAACCGTATAATACCGCTTTTAAAAGAGCTTGGTATAGACGCTCATTGGGATGTTATAAAAGGCGGCGAAGCCTTTTTTCAAGTAACTAAAAAATTCCATAATGCCTTACATGGCTGGCCTAATGAGATCACAAAAGAAGATTTTGATATTTTCATGGAAACCAGCCGGCAAAACATAGAGCAGACGGATATATACGGCGATATCGTTTTTGTACATGATCCCCAGCCAATTGCATTGATACATAAAAAGCAACAAGACCATCGAAAATGGCTGTGGCGCTGTCATGTGGATGTATCTCATCCAAGTCCTCAAGTATGGGATTACTTAAGACAATTTATATTATCTTATGATGCCTGCGTTTTTTAAGCGCCCTCGTTTTCTAAGCTGCTTCCCATAAGGCAGTTTATGATTGCTCCCTCAATCGACCCGTTGAGCAATAAAAATAAGGGATTATCGCAGAGATACATAGAAGAAGTATTACAAAAATACGGTATTAATCACGATAAACCGATAATTACGCAAATATCGCGTTTTGATTATCTAAAAGACCCGGTGGGGGTAATTGAGGCGTTATTACAGGTAAAAAAATATAATGATTGTCAATTAATACTAGCCGGCGGTACGGCAACCGATGATCCTGAATCTGGTCAGGTTTTAGAAGAGGTGAGAAATAAGGCGAATGGGCATCCTGATATTCATATTCTGACAATCCCACCCGGCAGTGATCTGGAAATAAACGCCTTGCAGCGTGCATCCAATATTATTGTTCAAAAATCTTTAAAAGAGGGATTCGGGCTGACCGTAAGCGAGGCGCTATGGAAAGCCAAGCCGGTAGTGGCTTCAGCGGTAGGCGGCATACCGCTTCAAATCAGTCACAAGTATTCAGGTCTTTTGTGTCATTCTATAGAAGGCGCCGCATTTTCTATAAAACAATTGCTAAACTCCCCTGAATACGCCCAAAAATTAGGAGAAAACGGACGCGAACATATCAGACAAAATTTCCTACTGACTCGGCATTTGAGAGATTATATGTTGGTTTTCCTATCGTTATATAATTCTAATGACATTGTTTATCTATAAGGCGGGTGATATTTTCAAATGGTTGATGATTTTAAAGGTAAATTTATAGTGGTATCTAACAGACTTCCACTTGAGATAGAATTTCAAGATGAAACTGAATCTGAAGATGCGGTTAATGATATTTCTGATACTGATAATGTAACAATTAAACCCGGCTCCGGCGGTTTAATTACTGCTTTAACGCCGCTTTTAAAAAAATATAAAGGGCTGTGGATCGGTTGGGACGGGGATTTTAGCGGGCGGATATCCGCTTCTATTTTGGATAATGAAGGGCGGAATCTAGGTTATGACTTAAAGACGGTTTCTTTAACCCATCAGGAAGTTAGGGATTATTATGACAGATTTTGTAATGAAACCCTGTGGCCGTTGTTTCATGACTATTTAGGCAGGACAAAGTTTCACCGCTCCACTTGGCGGGTATACCAACATGTTAATCAAAAGTTTGCTCAAATTGTCAGCCAATATATAGAGCCAAATGACTTTATATGGATACAGGATTATCATTTAATTATGGCTGGTAAATATCTTAAGGAATCCGGCTGTGCAGAAAAGTTGACTTTTTTTCTACATATTCCATTTCCGCCGTGGGACTTGTTTATGCGCCTGCCCTGGCGAAAAGAATTAATAGAGAGTCTTTTGTATTATGACTGTATCGGGTTTCAAACCAGACGCGACCACCGTAATTTTATCCAATGTGTCCGTCGTTTAATTCCCCAAATTAAAGTAAGTTATGTAAAAAAACATTCAGTTATAAAATATGCGGGAAAACATACGCTGGTAGGAGCGTTCCCTATTAGTATAGATTTTAAGGAATTTGAAGATATCGCCAAAAGCAAAGCCGTTCAAGATGAGGCTTGGTATATTCACGAGAATTTACCGGAGAAAAAAATAATTCTGGGAATAGACCGGTTAGATTATACTAAAGGAATATTAGGGCGCCTGCGTTCCTTTGAGATTTTACTGGAAAAATATCCCGATGTACATGAAAAGATCACTCTGGTACAAGTTATAGTACCCAGCCGCATAAATGTAGCTGAATACAAAAAAATGCGGCAGAATATAGAAGAGACGGTTGGCAGGATAAACGGACGTTTTACGGTTAAGGGCTGGGTGCCGGTACATTATATATACCGCAGACTGTCACGCATAGAGCTGGCGGCCTATTACCGTACTTGTGAAATTGCCCTTATTACTCCCCTAAAAGACGGGATGAATCTGGTAGCCAAGGAATATTGCGCTTCATGTATATCGGGTAACGGCGTACTCATATTAAGTGAATTTGCCGGGGCGGCTTCTGAACTTAAACGCGATGCTATTTTGGTTAATCCGTATCATGTGGAATTAGTGGCTGAAGAATTATACAAGGCGCTACAAATGCAGCCTGCGGAAATAAAAGGCAAAATGCGCCGCCTGCGTAATATTGTCAGGCGGAATAATATTTTTGTCTGGTTGGATAATTTTTTAAAAACGGCTTATTTAGAGCTGCCGAATGATCAGGGAACATTCCATCCATAAAAGCATACTGTAACCATTGTAGACCCCGACCTTAAGGTCGGCAGCTACAATGCTGTTGACTTAAGATATCTGAAAAGTTTATTTCTATACCTGTCATTCTGAATGAAGCGAAGCGCAGTGAAGAATCTACTTGCTGCTACGGGGGGAGATTCTTCAGCCTTCGGCTTCAGAATGACAGGCTAATAAGAGCTATCCACCTTAAGTCAACAGCATTGTGAGGCACCCTACATTTAAAAATAGGGTTTGCGTAACATAAGAAACTACTGCATGAGCATACATTATTCAAGGAGGTCTGTAAATGAGTGATTTTCATCAAAGCGGTATTGTGCCCACGTTTCACCGATTGGGGAAATTTAATTTAGATAAATTGGAATCTGACCTTTTGGAAATTTCCAGGCATCGCGGAATAACTCTGGTTTTGCCGTCTCTTTATTCCGAGCTGCAAAGGCCGGCCTTAAAACATATTGTACAAGAGCTTAAATATATTGAATATATTAGGGAAATTGTTGTCGCTTTAGGTCCGTCTAATCGTGAGGAATTCGATTTAGCGAGAAGCTTTTTTTCAGTCCTGCCGCAAAAAACTACCATTGTTTGGGAAAGCGGACCGTATATTCAGTCATTATACGAAGAATTAAGGTGCCTAAATTTATATCCAGGACAAGGGGGAAAGGGCAGAAGCGCCTGGCTTGCTTTAGGTTATGTGATAGCTGACGAGGGCAGTCAGGTAGTTGCTTTACATGATTGCGATATAGTTACCTATTCCAGAGAATTGGTGGGAAGACTGGTTTATCCGGTAGCCTCCACTACGCTTGCGTATGAATTTTGCAAAGGATATTACAGTCGTGTAACCGAAAAAATGCACGGCCGCGTTACCAGGCTTTTTGTAACCCCGCTGATAAGAGCGCTTATGAAGATGCTGGGTCAGCTTGACATCTTGCTTTATTTTGACAGTTTCCGCTATCCGCTGGCCGGAGAGTTTTCCATGATAACAGATTTAGCGCGCATAAACCGTATACCTGCTGATTGGGGATTAGAAATTGGCGTCTTGGCGGAAGTACACCGTAACTGTTCAAATAAAAGAGTCTGTCAGGTGGAATTGTGTGAAAATTATGAACACAAACATAGGCCGCTATCTCCTGAAAGCTCGGAAAAGGGTCTTAACAAAATGGCGATTGATATTGCTAAAACCTTTTTTAGAACCTTAGCCAGCGAAGGGATTATCTATTCATCGGGGTTTTTCAATTCCCTGCGGGCAACTTATCTTAGACTGGCAAAAGATATGGTCGCCAGCTATAATGCAGACGCCCTGATAAACGGTCTAAAATATGACCGTCACGGGGAAGTAACCGCAGTAGAAGTATTTACAGAAGCCATACGTAAAGCCGGTGAGATAACCACCGATGATCCATTAGGTCCTCCACTCATTCCCAACTGGAATCGGGTTTTTGCGGCGTCGCCTGATTTTGCTGAAAAACTGGTGGAAGCGGTGAGGGCTGATAATTTATAGGAAATAAATATGAACTATGGTACATCTTTACGCCCGTATACAGCTAAAAGATTAGAGGAAATCGAACGGGCGGATATTTTGGTAGGGATTCCATGCTACAACAACGAAACAACGATTACTCATGTAATTCAGATGGTTTCGCATGGTCTCAACCGTTATTACAAAAGCCTGCGATCTGTTATTATCGTCTCCGACGGCGGTTCTACCGATGATACCCGCGAGACGGCTAAAGATTTTCAATTAAAACCCTGGCAGGAAAAAATTGTTTCCATATACCGTGGAAATTCCGGTAAGGGCACGGCGCTGCGGGCTATTTTTGAGGCGGCTCAAAGGCTTTCAGTAAAAGCCTGTATGGTGGTTGATTCGGATTTAAGGAGTATCAGTAGCAAGTGGGTTAAATCCCTGATAGAACCGGTTTTAGAACGCTCTTATGATTTTGTGGCGCCCGTATATAATCGTTATAAATACGACGGTACTATTACCAATAACGTGGTTTACAACTTAAATCGCGCCTTATACGGAAGACGTATCAGACAGCCTATTGGGGGTGATTTTGCCTTTTCTCAAGGTTGCGCTAAATATTTTATGTCGCAGGATATATGGGATACGGCGGTTGCGCGTTACGGCATAGATATATGGATGACCACCAATGCGGTAGTAAATAACTTCAGGATTTGTCAGTCAAATCTGGGGGTTAAGATACACGATGCCAAAGACCCGGGCACACATCTGGCGCCTATGTTTAGAGAAGTGTTATGGACAATGTTTACTTTAATGGAACAGAATGAATATTTTTGGAAATCAGTAAAAACTTCTGAAGAGGTCAATGTTTTCGGCGTTGAAAACGGGGCTGTTCCTGAGCCTATTTCAGTAGATGTAGATGCGCTGGTAAGACAGTTTAAGGTAGGTTTTGAACATTTTGGAATGTTATGGAAAAGTATTTTTTTACCCGGCAGTTATCAGATGATCAAAGATGCGGCCAAGATGAACGCCAAGGAATTTGTATTTGAAACCGATACCTGGGTTAGTATATTGTATGAGCTGGCATCTACCTTTCACCGCTGGCGCCAGCACCGTTATAAATTATTAGAGCTGGCGACGCCGCTTTATTACGGGCGCGTGGCTTCTTTTGTTAATAAAACCTTGGATATGACTTCGGAAGAAGCTGAAATAATAGTAGAGCAGCAGGCTGTTGCATTTGAAGAAAATAAAGAATTCTTAATTCAGATGTGGGAGCGCCCCTTTAAGGATGATCTGGATATTCATCATAAGCTAAAATCTGTTTAGGGTAGTGTCGCTGTTTGGTCGGTTATCATTCTGAACGCTATGTTTCGGCTTGTCTTGCACCGAAACCATTAAAGATGTGTTTCCCTTAATACTTTCGGCTTGGGGACAAACCAAACATCAAATCTTTCGGGGTGTCTCACCCCGAAAGCCTATAAATACAAGACAAGACCTCTAATTACTCAAATAAAAATGAACGCAAAACTATACTCAACCAGCTCATAAACAATGATTTTCAAAAGAACAAAAACATAATTTAACCACAGAGGTACACAGAGAATTAACAAAAAACCTCTGTGAATCTCTGTGCCCTCTGTGGTTAATATTTATCGTTTAAAATCCAATAGTTATACCTAACTAGCTGATAAAACTCAATGCACAACACTTTGATGCAAATTTTACCTAATAATTTCTGATAGTTACGATTGTCAAAATTTTATAATTTCCTATACAGGAACATAAAGAGATAATTAAATCAGGTTAAACCCTTTGTGTTCTTATGTGGTAAAAAAACTATTGCGGATTCACGAAATATGACCTTCTACAGTATAGTAATATTCTCCGATCTGGACGGTACTTTTCTTTGCGCCAGAGACTATCGTTTCAAAGCTTCTAAGCAGGTTCTAACCTATTGTAAAAATATACCGGTAGTTTTTGTATCCAGTAAAACCCGGGCGGAGATAG
>JAJRXT010000131.1 GCA_024276125.1 bacterium | reverse complement strand
CCGTATTTATTATATCTGTAGTATGCTGTAATTGAGGATATATACGCATATGCGTTATTTTATTTTCCGTAAGCCGCCCTAAATTCTCCAGCAGACAATGTTTTTTAGCGCTTTTAACCTGAAGCCCGTCAATCAGAAACAAATCCTCATCCTCTACCGTTTTAAGCAGCATACCTTCAGGATATTTTAGGCAGACATGATCGCAATTTTTACGTAGACGGTTAACGGCTCTAGCAGTATAGCAGCGCCAGGATAATGCGGTAGACAAATTCCCCCAAATGGTTACTTCCGTAGGAATCTGTGTCTTTTCAGTAATATCCGCTATATTTTCTAAAGACAGTTCAAAGGGAGCTACAAACCTTATAGGATTGAATTTTTTAAGATAAGCCGCGCTCTTGTAATTATAAATATTAAGATAGGACCCTAGGATTATCTTTAAGTGCCGGTATTTTTTATCTTTAAACATATTTAAAAAACCCAGCATATTAACCTCCACCCCGTCAAATAACAGCGCTATATCCTTTAAGTATTCAAATTCAGCGGGTTTGGTAGATAACGCTAAGGTGGAATAATAAATATTTTTTCCTTTTTGTTTTAGCGCCTTAACTATTTTACCCAGATCGTCTTTACTTAAAACATTACGTTTTTGACAAATGGTATTGCCGATATAAACATCTTTTACATCGCTTGCTGCAATTTCAGAGCAATAAAAATCAAGCAGGCGATCTTTTCCCCAGTTAAAAGGGGCTGGACCAACCGTTATATTAATATTTTTTTCATCTATCACTTTTTTTATACCTCAATATATAGATTTAGTGTACAGCATATCAGAACATATCATTCTGAGGCATTCTTACGCTGTCATTCTTGAGCGAAGCGAAGAATCTGCTCGCATACGTTGGCAGAGCTTTCGCTTCTCTCAGGGTGACAACAAACAATTATCTGCCCAAATACGGGCCGGTTGAGGGACTCATCTCAGGAAACATAACTGATACTTCATTTCCCCAGACGGGTTTAGTTTTATAATGTACGGGATCGGCATAATATGAATCTATCGCATCACGCATAAGCTTGGCAGCTTTAGCAGAATAAACCGACGGGCGCTGCCGGCCTTCTATTTTAAAAGCGCCTACGCCTATTTCAATCAGCTTACTTAAGATACCAAGCGTATTTAAGATAACCGTATCGTGCATAGCATATCCCTTTAAACCAAGCTCGGCATTTATAAACTGTCCTTTGCATACGTGCCTTTGATTTACTATAAAGCTGTTATCCCAGCCGTCTTTGCGATCTTTTAGCACATGACAGCCGCCGTGACCGCTGCATTTGGAAATTGAATTATTCGGATTGCAGTTTTTTATTTTATTTAGGGCTATATTATTTAAAGATACAGTGATATCGCCTTCTTTTTCCTTAAAGTCCATAAACTTAGGCGAGGTGCATACACCCCTTGTATTAGTAGATTCGCCGGTTATATACTGCGACACATTACAGCGTCCCGGATAACTGGTACAAAGCGATCCCATAGCGAATACTTCAATATCCACCGAAGTATTAGCTGCTATCTGCTCAATCTCGGAAACATTAAGCACGCGGGGTAATACCACACAGCTTACATTAAAATTCTCCTGCCAAAAGTTTATGATTTCCGCATTAGCAGAACCGGTCTGCACACTGCAATGAATATCAAGCTGAGGGTGATTTTTATTGATATATTCCATATTGGCGATATCAGATACAATAACCGCATCAACTCCCAATTCCACCGCCTGATCAATTGATAAAAATGCCTTTTCAATTTCATATTTTTGCGGATAGGAATTTATTACTACATATAATTCCTTACCCTGTTTATGAGCCATTTCAACCGACTGTTTGGCATCATCGTAACTAAGATTTAACCCGCTAAAATTCCTAAGATTAGTGGGCGAAGTAAAACCAATATAGACTGCATCCGCTCCATTATCCAGAGCCTGTTCTACGGCTTTTAAATTACCCGCCGGCGCTCTTAACTGCACTTTGCGCATTTTATACTTACCTCCTTATGGTAATTGAGTTTTACATCTTGTATGTTCCACGTGAAACATATCAATATATTGTTGATAGAATAGCTATTGACTTAAGGTAGCTGTCATTCTGAGGCTAAAAACCGAAGAATCTGTAAGCATATGAAAGCAGATTCTTCACTGCGCGACGCTTCATTCAAAATGACAGCTATCTTAGTAGGGGCTGGTTTCAAACCAGCCCCTACAAACATAACAGAAGAATCAAAAACTTTTATGCCGAACTCTTGTTAAATTTGTATATGGGTTAAAGTAAAACATAAAAGCAAGTCTTGTTCCTAAACTCACAAATTTATAAGTAAGCAAGATTATACAAGAAGACATACTTATCTTTTACAATAAGTTATGTGATTATTATTTTATTTTTAGGGGTATTAAAGTAGGTTTTAAAAAAGGAAAATCCTGAAAAGTTTTACAAAAGATTCTGAAAGAAATTGTAATTCACAGATTAAACTTTATATTTTAGATATATTTTCAACAAGATAGGACAACTTACAAAAATTGTAATAATTACAAAAATTGTAATTTACCGTTATATAAGAAAATATTATTTAGACCTAAAGAATATGGTAAAAACCAGCCATAGCCCCAAAACAGTAGCTACGCTGTAACTGATTAAACCAAGTATGATTGTAAGAGGAATATTATGGATTCCAAATGCAGGAATGGATATAGGAATGTATTGATGCTTAGAACCCAGCATCCAGGCGCCGGCCAGTACAGATGTACCGGTTACCACGCCTATGGTGATTCTGGTTGAGCTTAGCATATAATTTTTTTCAAGCTTTTCCAAATGCGGAATCTTATGCGTCATACTGATATTTTGCTTACCCGTCGCCAGATTAACCAAAATCCTATGCAGTAAATCCGGCGAGGCCTTCATCATATTTAAATAATTTAACAAATCATAACGCATCGAACCCATCATAGTTTTAGGGTCATGGCTTTGTTGTAACAGCCGCACGGCATACGGTTTCATAGCCTCTAATATATTTGCTTCATGGGATAATTTTCTGCCCACCACTTCCATAGCGATTAATGTTTTAAAAAGCAGGATAAGCTCTCGATGCAAGCGTATTTTATATTTTACAGCCAGAGTGATCACTTTATCGAATATATTTTTCACCTGAACATATTTTAAGGTACGTCCATAAAACGGCTCGCTTAAATCCATAAGGTCATATTTAAATGCCTTTAAGTCTATTTTTTCATTAATTAAACCCATATCAGTAAAAACTGAAATTACCCTGTCATAATCATGGTCGGAATAGCCTACAAATACATTAGCCAGATGAGTCATAAGCTTTTGATCGATAAACCCGATAATACCAAAATCAATAAGCCCAACCTCGCCTGTCAGCATAACAAAGGCATTACCCGGATGAGGGTCAGCATGAAAATACCCGTAAACCAAAATTTGTTTGGCAAAAACATTTAAGCCTTCTTTAGCTACTTCATGGGGATCAAGGCCGGCTTTTTTTATGTTTTCCAGCTCATCTATGGGAATTCCCTCCAAATATTTCATTACCAAAATACAAGGAGTGGTAAAATCCCAAAAAACATCAGGCACGCATAAAGATGGATCGTCTTTGAAATTATTAGAAAAACGTTCGATACTGGCGGCTTCATTAGTAAAATCCAACTCTTTACTAATACAATTTTCAAATTCCGCCACAATAGCTACCGGATTTAATAATTCCATATTAGAAAATCGTTTTTCCAAAGTTCTGGCGATTCTTTTTAAAATCTTAATATCCTCGCAAATAGCAGCTTCAATATCAGGACGCTGTACCTTTACCACTATTTCCTCGCCGGAATTAAGTATACCAAAATGAACCTGAGAAACCGAAGCCGCGGCAATCGGTACCGGATCTAACTGCTTAAATATTTTATCAGGACTTTGTCCGAGTTCAGATTCTATTATTTCCTTTACATCTTCAAAAGAAAAAGCCGGCACATCATCTTGTAACTTTTTAAATTCTTTGATAAAATCCGCCGGTATAATGTCAGGCTCAAGACTCAGCATCTGGCCAAGTTTTACAAAGGTAGGCCCCAATTCCTCAAAAACCATCCGCAGCCGCTGTGCGGTGGATAAGTCTTTTCCATTTTTTTTACCGTGATATTCACGTTCTAATTTGGAAATACTATCCGATAATCCAATAATATTTGTTTTAGATACAATATTATAAAAACCATGACGCATAAATACGGCGGATATCTGCTTTAGGCGCTTCATACCTCTATATGTATCTGGAATTTTTCTAAATGGCATAGGTAAATAATAATGAAAAGTTTTTTTAGCCTGTCATTCTGAAGCCGAAGGCTTAAGAATCTGCTCGCATATGGAGGCAGATTCTTCACTGCGCTTACGCTTCATTCAGAATGACAGCTATCTTTAAGTCTATGTTTCGGGGTGTACCACCCCGAAACCGAATATCTGTTACGAATATCATATGTTTCGGGATGAGACATCCCGAAACATAACTAATAGCCGCTATATATCCGACATATTTGCATCATAGTTTTTACCGGTAAGCATTTGCAAAGCTTGTGCGGCATATAAGCGCACCAATTTTTCTTTATCACGCAACGCAGTCTTTAGAGCGGCAATCGCATCATCTCCGCCGATTCTTCCCAACGCTACTACCGATTTTTGTCTCATAATGGCTTGTTTGTTAGTCTTTAATACCTTAATTAAAAACGGACATAATTTTTTATCTTTTAAGCGGAAAGCATTTATATGGTATAGAATTTGTTGCTCTATCATGGAATCGCCGTTTTTTTTCCACATAATAAGTAATTCCGATAGATTTTTTTCAGGTTCTATATTTAATAATCCTATAATTGCATATTTACGCACCTTGCTGTTTTTATTTAATAATTCTTTTTTAAAAAAAGAAACAGCCGCAGGATCAGTAATAGATACAACCGCCTCAGCCGCCGCCCTTCTAATTTTTGCGTCTTTACCGTTTATAATTTTATCAAATAATTGCGGAACTGCTTTATTACCGAATTTAACCAGCGCTTTAATTTCATAACCGCTCATATTTCCTAAATTATCTAAAAGAACCGGAATAGCCTCAGGATCGCCAATTTCTCCCAAAGCAAGCACGGCAGTAACCGTTGCCCGCTCAGCTGATGTATCTGCAAAACCGTCTATCCTGCCATAGCGTTTTATTATTCCAATCAATCCAGGCACACAATTATTAATTTTTAATTTACCGCACATACCGGCAGCCACCGCAACCACCATCGGATGTTTATTTTCCAATTCCGCAGCAAATAAACCAGCCAAACGCCTATTATCAACATTGGATACCGTATTTATAAGCTTTTGCTGTACATCACCACTTGTATCAGCTATCAGCTTTAATAGGAAGCGTACCTCCGCAGTAGTAGTCGGTTTAAGTTTTTCCAATTTTTTAACTAATTCTAAAGAACGCTTTTTGTCTTTTAGATTATTTCTGATTTCCTCTAATAAGGGTATAATAATATTTTCTTTTGCGGCATATTCAACTTGAGCCGATATATTGGGTATATATAGACTAAAACTTAATAAAATAATCAGTGCAAATATAACTGATTTATGTTTAATACACATAATAGTCACCACTTAATAAAATCAATTTATCCAAAATTAACCTCATTGAATTTAGCGCACCTTCAATGCAGGCTGTCTCACGTAACTGCTAACTTTTAAGTCGGCCTGCAACCGGTAAGGAGCGGGTTTAAAAACCCGTAGCTGCAAAGGTAAAAAATATATAATTTCCTATACCATCAGATTAATCTATAAAAAGAAAGGTAAGTCTTACCGTATTTTTTTTGCCGGTATAAAAATAAATTATTTTTTTCGCATTCAAAATCAAACTTGGCGGGATGCTCGGCAATAACTATAGACTGGCTTTTAATAAGCTTATTTGATACCAATAAAGACAATGTATCTTTTAGTAAATCACTTTTATATGGAGGATCAATATAAACTATATCATAGCATAATTTGTACTTACTCAATTTAGCTAATGCCTTTTTTACATCATAGGCCACTACAATAGCCTTATCAGCTAAGCCGCAGTGTTGCAAATTATTATCAATAAGCTTTAGCGCCGCCCTGTTTTTTTCAACTATTGCAGCATATTTTGCCCCGCGGCTTAAAGCCTCAATAGCTACAGCGCCAGTACCGGCATATAAATCCAGGAAATAAGCATTTATTATCAGATCGCCAAGTACATCAAATAAAGCCTCTCTTACCTTATCCGAAGTTGGACGAATTTTTAAATTACCCGGAGTAAATAACCTCTTTCCCTTAGCTTTTCCTGTTATAATACGCATATATTCCTACTATAATATTACTTTAAAACTTCAGCCGACTTAATAACCACCGACTCTATGGGAACATCGCCATACATACCCTTTTGGCCGGTTTTTACCATTCTTATCTTATCTACCGTATCCATTCCCTCTATAACTTTACCAAATACCGCATAGCCGAATCCTCGGTCACTGTTATCTTTATGATTTAAAAATAGATTATCCTTAACATTAATAAAAAACTGCGCTGTGGCGCTATCAACTATATTAGTACGAGCCATGGCAAGAGTGCCGCGCAGATTGCTTACCCCGTTTCCAGCTTCATTTTTTATGGGCGCATTATTGGGTTTTTGTTTCATATCAGCCGTAAAACCGCCGCCCTGAATCATAAAATTTGAAATTACGCGGTGAAAAATAGTGCCATTATAAAAACCGCTGTTTACATAATCCAAAAAGTTTTTGACGCTAATAGGCGCTTTATCTGCAAATAATTCTACTTTAATATCTCCCAGAGAAGTTTTTAAAAGCACTATCGGATTTTTAGACTTAGCGGAATCAGCCGTAGCATCAGAGCAAACGCAAAGCCCTATACATAAAGTTACTGCAATACACATAAAAATAGTTTTCATAATTTTACCTCATAGTTATATGGTTATTGTACACATAAATTAAATTGCTGCCTATGGTAAAGTTATCCCTTTTTATAATAACGTGAGTTCGACATAAGAAGAGTAGAATATTATTACATATCAAGTAATTGACGTAGATTTACTGTAAGGGAGGGGCGCATCCCCAATGCCATTAAGTTAAGGAAATTGTCATTCTGAACGAAACGGAGTGAAGTGAAGAATCTACCCCCATATGCTTACAGATTCTTCGGCCTCCGGCCTTAAGAATGACTGGCTAAAAGGTCTGTCATATAACGCTTGTGGTGTCAGATTCTCAAATCTGACACCTGTTAAACCGCCGGATTTGAAAATCCGGCAACACGTAACGGCTTGTTTGTTTTAGCCTTAAAATGGAATTTCCTATACTATAAAATTAATCAAAAACCCATTCCAAATAATCTTCTTTACTATCCATATCTTCAAGCTTAGATAATTCTTCTTCATTTAATTGTTCTTCTTCACTTAAATCCAAATCTACCTTAAGGAATTTATCTATAGTTGGTCGATGACTATCACATAATTTATGCGGTTGCGTACCATTGATAAAATCTTCTGTAATTATATTTTTACATTTATCGGTTGCCAGTAGTCCTGATGCAATATCAATGCTAGCCCTTATAATACCTTTAGGCGGCACGAAATCCTTTATAGGTTTATCCATTAAGGCCTCTTTCATAAACCTTATCCAAATCGGACTTGCCGCACGAGATCCAGTCTCAGCATGCCCCATAGATGTATTATTATCCATACCAACCCATACGCCGGCTACGATATCAGGACTATACCCCATAAACCACGCATCTATATATTTATTGGTAGTTCCTGTTTTCCCTGCCAGTTCACGACCGATTTGTTTAGCGCGCCGACCAGTACCATGCTCTACCACTCCACGCAATAAACTGGTTATTAAATAGGCTACCTTTTCATCAAGTACGCGTTCTTCTACTTTTTCGTTTTGTTCTAAAATTTTACCCTTACTATCAGTAACATATCTAATAGAAAACGGTGGTTTTCTAAGACCATCGTTAGCAAACACGCCATAAACCGAGGTAAGCTCTAATAAATTAACCCCGGAAGAACCCAATGCCAAAGAAAGGTCTCTTACCAGCGGACTTTTAATTCCCAATGCTCTGGCTGTTTTTATAACTTTTTTCACACCTATTTTTTTTAACAACTTTATAGTAACTACATTACGGGAATGCTCCAGCGCATCTCTTATAGTAGTAGGGCCGTAAAAACGTTCATAATAATTTACCGGCTTCCACTCCTCATCCATACTGTTATCTTTGTAAATAACCGCCGTATCCAATGTTATATCAGCCAAAGTAGTACCGTAAAGCAAACTGGTAGTATAAATTATGGGTTTAAAGGCCGAACCGGGCTGCCGTCTGGCCTGTATAGCCCTATTAAATTTACTGGTACTAAAATCATAACCCCCGACCATAGCTAAAATATAACCGGTAGCAGGGTCCAAGACCACCATAGCGCCCTGTGGCTTAGGTGTTTGATATAATGAAAATAAATACTTTTTTTGCTCTCCATTATACTCTATGCCCAATACCTTAACTAAAATTTGATCATCTGTTTTAAATAAAACCTCCGGTTTTGACCTTAACCAGTTCATATTTTCTTTGGGCAGCCTGCCGAAACAATTACCTACCCTTAAAAAAATTTCATCTGAGGTAACATTTTCTACGCTTGCCAAATATTTATCATTTATTTTTAATTCATCCAATGATTTATCAGCAATAAAGTGCGGATTAATTTTTGTATTCTCTTTTATAAGCCTATAACCCTGACGATGGTCTAATTCTTCCACACCCCATGCAATCGCATCTTGCGCAAAATTCTGAAGCCTTAAATCCAGCGTAGTATATACCTTACGACCACTTCTGTATAATACGGTACTGCCATATTTTTGTTCCAATTGCCGTCTTATATATTCAGTAAAATATGGCGCCTGATTTTTCCCAGAAGACTCTTTTAATACAAATTCCTGATTTATAGCCTGTTCGTGTTGTTTTTCATTTATAAAACCTTCAATAAGCATTCTATCTAACACATGTTTTCGTCTTTTTTTGGCTCTTTCTGGATGCCTAATCGGCGAATAATTATTCGGCGCTTTAGGTAATCCGGCAATCATGGCGCATTCAGCTAAATTTAGGCTCTTAACCGATTTATCAAAATAGGCATGCGCCGCCGCTTCAACCCCATATGCGCCGTGCGCCAAATAAACCTGATTTAAATATAATTCTAATATATCACCTTTTGAATAATTATTTTCAATTTTTAAGGCTAAAAGCGCTTCACGCAGTTTCCTTGTAATGGTTTTACGGGGATTTAAAAATAACACCCTAGCCAATTGCTGAGTAATTGTACTGCCGCCCTCTACAAACCCGCCGGCTTTGATATTTTTAAGCATAGCCCGCATTATACCCATAAAATCAATACCGTGATGCTCATAAAAATGAGAATCCTCCACCGCTATAATAGCTGATTTTAAGGCTTCGGGAATATAACTTAAGGAAACCAGAGTTCTTTTTTCCACCGCAAACTGAGCAAACAGCCTGTCATCACGCGAATATATTTTGGTAGTAAGACTAGGGCTATAGTTATCTATTTCCTTTATATCCGGCAAGTCTTTAAGTAAATAATTAAGATACCCCGCCCCTATAAACACACAGACAACAAATAAGCCAAATAGTAAGTATATTATTTTAGTTTTTAATTTACGTTTTTTTTTGTTCTTTTTGAACATAGTCATGTTCATGTAACTTTGCATAAGTCTTTAAAAATAATTTTATCCGCAACTTTAAAATTTCTAAACAATGTTTCGGCTTGAGAACAGGCCGAAACATTAAACATAGACCGCCATATATAGGAGCGCTTCCAGCCGCGAATCTATCACGCTAAGAATGGCATTTGGGTCGCGCCAGGGATGGCGCTCCTACACAACCACTTTGAAATTCCTAATTAACTCAAATTACTACCTATAGGTTTATTTTTATAAATATTTGGTTTTACATAGCTGTCATTCTGAATGAAGCGAAGCGGAGTGAATAATCTTTTAGCTGTTACGGGGGAAGATTCTTCGGCTTATCGGCCTCAGAATGACAAAAATGGATAATTTCACTATAGATAGCAATCTGGATTAATCACCATTTCATTTTTAATTTTTTATTCTTTTTGGCTATTTTCTTTTCTATTTTCTTAATTCTATGTTCTACTAACAAAGGGTTAGGATATTTTTCCACAATTTCTTTATATAGTTGTAAAGAATCATCTAATTTACCAATTTCCTCTAAAGAAACAGCCAAATCAAACTTGGCGTCAATTATATGCTCACTATTTGGATGATGTTTAATAAACTTTTTATAGGCGGCTACAGTATTAGCATAATCATCTGAAGTAAAATATATCTCGGCAATTGCCAATCTGGCATCATCAATATATTCACTATCTGGATAATCTGATATCAAAGTATTCGCCTCAGTAACAGCCTGTTTTATATCGCCTAATTTATCATAGCAGAGAGCTATATGAAGCTGAGAAAAAGCTGCTTGCCTGCTTTTTGGCGCAAAATCTATTATTTCTTGATATTGTGAAATGGCAGCCGTAGGATTATCCATTATATCCTCATATATTTGCGCCATTTTTTCACGCGCCTCCTGCGCCCGTTTACTGTTTGGATAGTTTACTACCAATTCTTCAAAAGATTCAAGAGCTATTTGATGTTTATTAAGATATAAATAATTGATATTCCCAGCCCAAAACATAGAATCAATATACAATTCACCGGAGGAATAACGATTGGTTATACCTTCAAATACTTTAAGCGCCTCAACATAATTACCTTGGCTTATTTTAATTTGTCCATTTTCAAATTCCTTTTCTATTTCAGAGCGGCAGGATACTAAACCTATAATCAGTAAACTAAGAAAAATAGATATTATTATACGCTTAAATTTCAATTATCGCTCTCCATCAATTTTGCTACGGCCACCAATTTGTCATTTTTTCCTAAATTTTGCAGTTTTACTCCCATAGTAGCGCGTCCTATTACCGAAATATCTTTAGCCTGCATCCAAATAAGCGTACCTTCGGCTGTGCTAAGCATAATACTTTCATTTTCAACTACTTGAACCAATCCAACTACATAACCATTCTTTTTGGTTATTTTTATATTTTTAACTCCCAGTCCGGCTCTGTGTTTTGCCATATAACTGGAAGCCTTACTTCTCTTACCATAACCGTTTTCAGTTACCGTAAGTATGGTGGAATCATTATCTATTACCTCCATACCGACTACCTCGTCATCATTCCTCATCTTAATTCCTATTACTCCGCGCGCCGGCCGGCCCATACTTCTTACTCCGCTCTCATGGAATCGTATGGCCATACCATGTCTGGTGCCTATAAATATTTCCTGATCGCCCTCTGTGGGTTTTGCTGATATCAGTTTATCATCATCATCCAAATTAATAGCAATTACACCCCCGGGACGCGGATTGCTGAAGGCATCAAGCGAACATTTTTTAATTATTCCCCTTAAAGTAGCCATCACAATAAAGCGTTCTTTACTAAATTCTTTTATCGGCAGTAATGCGGTAATTTTCTCATCAGAGTCCAGCCTTAATAAATTTACCATAGCCCCGCCCTTAGCTTGGCGTCCGGCTTGAGGAATTTCATGTACCTTAAGCCAATATACGCGTCCTGCATCTGAGAAAAACATAATATATTCATGAGTGGAACAAACAAACAAATGTTCGACTAAATCCTCTGTTTTGGTGGTAATACCGCGTACTCCGGCTCCCTTTCTTTTTTGTATGCGATACTGACTCAAAGCTGTACGCTTTATATATCCGCCGTGAGTAATCATAACCACCATATCTTCTTCTACTATCAAATCTTCAAAATCAATATCAGCCGTTTTCTCTAAAATAATAGTACGCCGCTCATCGCCGTATTTTTCTTTTATTAGTAGTAAATCATCTTTTATCACGCTAAGCAGCAGGCTTTCACTACCCAAAATAGCCTCTAATTTTGCCTTAATCTCTAATAATTCCTTATATTCAGCTCTTAGCTTATCTTGCTCTAGGCCGGTTAGTTTTTGCAGTCTCATATCCAAAATAGCCTGAGCCTGCTCTTTTGAAAACTCAAAAGCGCTCATTAATGCAAGCCTGGCTTGTTCAGGAGATGATGACTGCTTAATTAAAGCAATAACCTCATCCAAATGATCAAGCGCCTTAATCAATCCGACTACAATATGTAATCTTTTCTCAGTTCTATCAAGCTCGTATTGGGTACGCCTGGTAATAATTTCCCGGCGGTGATTTATATAATGGACTATTACTTCTTTTAGATTTAGGACCTGGGGTTTATTATCTACCAAAGCCAGCATAATAACCCCGAAGGTACTTTGTAATGCAGTGCGTTTATATAGTTGATTTAAAACTACATTTGCTATTTCATTGCGTTTTAGTTCAATCACAACCCGCATACCGTCGCGGTCGGATTCATCACGCAAGTCCGAAATTCCCTCTATTTTTTTACTCCTAACCAAAAGAGCGATTTTTTCTATTAAACGGGCTTTATTAACCTGATATGGCAATTCAGTAAAGATTATAGCCTCTCTATCCTTTAACTGCTCAATTTGGGCTTTAGCCCGCATGCAGACCAATCCCCTGCCTTTAAGATAAGCGTCTCTTATTCCCTGCCTGCCGTAAATAAATGCGCCGGTAGGAAAATCAGGACCTTTTATGATTTTTATAAGCTCTTCTATCTGAATATTGGGGTCATCAATAACCCTTATAATACCGTCTACCACTTCAGTTAAATTGTGCGGTGGAATATTGGTGGCCATACCAACTGCAATACCTGAAGAACCATTTATTAAAAGATTGGGTAGTGATGCCGGCATAACCGTAGGCTCAGTTAAAGAATCATCAAAATTGGGTATATGATCCACGGTTTGTTTATCTAAATCAGTTAATATCTCTTCGGTAATATGAGCTAATTTAATTTCTGTATACCTCATAGCCGCCGCTGAATCACCATCTACCGAGCCAAAATTACCCTGACCGTAAATCAAGGGATAACGCAGGGAAAATTCCTGCACCATTCTAACTAAAGCATCATAAACCGCTAAATCTCCATGCGGATGATACTTTCCCAAAACCTCGCCCACTATTCTGGCTGATTTTTTAAACGGTTTATTCCAGAGTAACCCCAACCCGTGCATAGCATACAAAATCCTGCGGTGAACCGGTTTTAATCCATCCCGCACATCCGGTAATGCCCTGCCTATAATTACGCTCATAGCGTAATCAAGATAGGAGTTTTTCATCTCATCTTCTATGTTTATATGACGCTTAATTTCCATATTATTTCTCACACATCTATGTTTTTAGCTTCAGTTGCAAATGACTCAATAAATTCCCTGCGTAAATCAACCCGATCACCCATAAGGGTAGTAAAAACTTCACCAGCCTCTACGGCATCCTCTATTCTTACTTGAAGCAATGTTCTGGTTTCAGGATTCATAGTTGTATCCCAAAGCTGATCCGGATTCATCTCTCCTAGTCCTTTATAGCGTTGTAAATTAATTCCCTTTTTGCCGTTCTCAAATACATACTCCAGTAATTCTTCTTTTGAATTAACCTTACTATCCTCTTTTTTACCGCCCTTTATCATATACGGGGGATAATCCAGCTCATCAATCAATTCATGCAATCTAATCAATTGCTTAAATTCCGGTGAATTAACCAGATCATTATTAAACAGTATTTTTTTAGTGAATCCATCCTGTTTATACTCTAAGACGGCAAACCACAAACTGTGTTCTTCATCTTCTTCTATCTGAGTTGTAAAGAAGAAACCCATTACATAGGTCATTTCATAAACGTATTTTTTTAATAAATCTTGGTCTGAAAAAATTGTTTGATCGCCAGATTTCCATTTTTTTAATAATAAATCCAATATCTTAGGCTCAAAATTATGACGCTGCATTTTTTTATAGTAAAAATCATACTCAATAAGCTTTTTAATAGCCTCCTTTAATTTATCGCCAGATAAACGATTTTCTCCATTTTTAAAAGTAAGTACAAGATTTTTAGTTCCGGCCTCTATCAAATATTCTTGTAAGTCCTTTTCCTGCTTTAAATATTTTTCGCTTTTACCGCGGGATACCTTAAATAACGGCGGTTGAGCAATATATAAAAAGCCTTTCCTAACCAACTCTTCCATTTGTCTAAAAAAGAATGTTAAAAGCAAAGTCCTGATATGCGCTCCATCTACATCGGCATCTGTCATAATTATAACTTTATGATATCTGGACTTATTTGCATTAAAATCGTCCTTCCCAATTCCCACTC
Organism: bacterium; assembly: GCA_024276125.1. Lineage (GTDB taxonomy): Bacteria > SZUA-182 > SZUA-182 > SZUA-191 > JAJRXT01 > JAJRXT01. The sequence continues at coordinate 3,626 of JAJRXT010000131.1, read as the reverse complement.
CTAAAGCTGAAACTACAGTTACAATTTCATTATTGGAAAGCATCTTATCAATTCTGGCCTTCTCCACATTTAAAATTTTACCCCGCAAGGGTAATATAGCCTGATAGCGCCGGTCTCGTCCCTGTTTAGCCGAACCGCCTGCCGATTCTCCCTCAACTACGAATAATTCGCATAATGCAGGGTCTTTTTCCGAACAATCAGCCAATTTACCGGGCAGCGAGTTACTCTCTAACGCCCCTTTTCTGCGGGTTATATCCCTGGCTTTCCTAGCCGCCTCCCTGGCCTTGGCCGCATTAACCGATTTTTCAATAATAATTTTAGCTACTTTGGGATTCTCTTCTAAAAATTCGGATAATCCCTCATTAATCAGAGTTTCCACCATCCCCTTTATTTCGCTGTTACCCAATTTGGCTTTAGTCTGACCCTCAAACTGGGGATTAGGGAGTTTTACACTCAAAACAGCGGTTAGACCCTCTCTTATATCATCTCCGATCAAATTGTTTTTAATATTTTTAGCCAGATCATGAGAAGAAATATAATTATTTATGGTTCTGGTTAAAGCAGATTTAAAACCGGATAAGTGAGTTCCGCCGTCATGCGTATTGATATTATTGGCAAATGAAAAGATTTGCTCTGAAAAGCTGTCATTATACTGTAGAGATGCTTCCACTATCACACTGTCTTTATTTTTTTGTAAATAAATAGGATTTGGATGCAGCGAATTTTTTTTCCTGTTTAAATGCTCAACAAACGATCTTATTCCGCCTTCATAATAGAATTCCGCCTGCTTATCAGTACGCTTATCCAAAATAGAAATTCTAATACCGCTGTTTAAAAAAGATAATTCGCGAAGCCTGTTAGCCAAAATATCGTAATTAAATTCTAAAGATTCAAAAATTTCATAATCCGGTTTAAAAACAATGGTTGTTCCATTTTTTTGGGTTTTTCCGGTCTTTTTTAATTCAGTAAGCGGAGCTCCCCGCCTGTAGCTTTGCAGGTATACCCCGCCGTCTCTTTTTATTTCCAAATCCAAAGACTCAGACAGAGCATTTACCACAGATACCCCCACTCCATGTAAGCCTCCTGATACTTTATAGCTTTCACCGTCAAATTTTCCGCCGGCATGCAACACGGTCATCACTACTTCTGCGGCGGATTTTTTCTGAGCGGCATGATAATCAACCGGTATTCCTCTGCCATTATCCTTTACAGTAATACTGTTATCTATATGAATAATAACATCTATATTATCGCAATAACCGGCCATAGCCTCATCAATGCTGTTATCGACTACTTCAAAGACCAAATGATGCAGTCCAGCCTCGCCTGTACTGCCAATATACATGGCCGGCCTTTTACGGACTGCTTCCAGTCCCTCAAGTACCTTAATTTTATCGGCTCCGTATTCCATACAAATTCCTCGATTCTAAAAAATACTTAAAACTCTGCTTATCTACTATAACTATTATATTATCTTTTTTATTATATAAAAAAGATAGTATAAGTAGTAGGGGCGTATAATATGTTTATATTAAGCTAAAATGACTATAAAATAAAGGAAAAACAAACTTAATAACTTGTGAATATCTTAACATAATATTGTGTGTTTTTGTATAAGTTGAGTTATTATAAAATATTTACCACAGGCTATTCACAATTTATCACAGAATATACTAAAAGTTTTCCCCAAACAATTAACAGGTTGTATAGTATCTTATAAAACTACCTGTTATTCAATTTTTTTTGTAGATGCTGGTTTTTAAATCCGCCCTATAGTCGAGCTTGTAGTCGGTTGCTACAATGTAAACCCGCATAACTATTTTTATTTAAACCCTATGTCTTAATTATTTGTGCCCAAAACCGGCTTATTATTAAGTGATTTTACGCAAACCATTTTTTTTTAATGTAAGGTGGGTCAAGCTAAGTATTATGAAAGAGCTTCAAAGATATATTTAAGTCGATATTATCTCAAATAGTAGCGGACCCACCGCCATTGCTAGGCGCGGTAGATTCGGGGTGGTTTATTTGATTATTTATAATGGCTATTGAATTTTCTTGCTAAACCAAAGCCGTTTAATTTTACATTCTGTCATTGCCAACGAAAAGAAGCGGAGTGAAGAATTTACTCCCGTATGCGAGCAGATTCTTCGGCCTCCGGCCTTAAGAATGACAGGCGGTTACGGCCGTTGGACAAGATTTATCAGGTGGTTTACGGTGTTTTTAAATACATTGTCTTCTTGTATTTTTTTTTCGATCTTTTTATAAGCATGCAAAATGGTGGTGTGGTCTTTGCCTCCAAAACTTTTACCTATTTTGGGTAAAGAATGGTTTGTTTGTTTACGGCACAAATACATGGCAATTTGTCTGGGGAAGGCTAGTGAATGAGTTCTATTTTTTGATTTCATATCGCTGACCTTGATATTAAAATAATCAGCTACTACATTTTGTATCTTTTCAATAGTAATGAATTTCTCTCGTTCTATTAAAATATCTTTTAAAGCTTCTTGTGCCATTTTGACAGTTAATTTTTTTTGTTTTATAGCTGCAAAGGCAATAACTTTATTTAAACAGCCTTCTAATTCACGGATATTGGAAATAACATTACTAGCTATTAATAAGCAGATATCATCGGGTATTGTTATTGATTCTTTTTCCAGCTTTTTTTGGATAATAGCCATTTTGGTCTCTAATTGAGGCGGTTGAATATCTGCAATAAGACCCCATTCAAAGCGAGAGCGCAATCTTTCTTCCAGCGTGGGAATTTCCTTTGGCGGGCAGTCGCTGGTTATTACTATTTGTTTGTTGGCGTCATATAGCGAATTAAATGTATGGAAAAATTCTTCCTGAGTGCTTTCTTTACCGGCGAAAAATTGAATATCATCAATTAAAAGTACATCTACTTTTCTGTATTTATTGCGAAATTTAAAGGTGTGCTTGTAACGGATAGCATTTATCAATTCGTTCATAAATGCTTCTGATGAAGTGTAACAGATATTAGCTTCAGGTGAATATGTTCTTACAAAATGTCCGATAGCATGCAATAAGTGGGTTTTACCTAATCCTACTCCTCCATATATAAAAAGCGGATTATATGATCTGCCGGGCTGTTCCGATACTGCGCGCGATGCGGCATGAGCAAATTGATTTGACGCGCCTACTACAAAATTTCCAAAGGTATATAAAGGATTTAAATTATGTTTTTTTGAATCATTTTGAATAGTTTTTGGAATAGTCTTTGGACTATCATTACGAGGCGTGTTTAAATTAACTTTTTCCGATTCATTATGATTACCAATGCCATTAAATGGCTGATTGTCAGTTACTACGAATTCTAATTTTATTTCATGCGGACATACATTTTTTAAGCAATTATAAATAATTAATGAATAATTATCATTAAGCCAGTTTGCAAAAAAGATATTTGGCACAGAAATCAATAAACGGTTTTCTTGTACTTTATATAAAGTGGTCGGCGTAAACCATGTATCAAAGCTTTCTTTGTTTACTTCTTTTTTAATTAAATTTAGTGTTTGTTTCCAAACGTCTTGTGACAATTTCAGATATCCTTAGTTTATCGGGTTAGCATACCAAATGGTACCAAATTTTAATTTACACCAAATCATAAT
>JAJRXT010000130.1 GCA_024276125.1 bacterium | reverse complement strand
GCAAACCAATTATATTTTTTCATTTTTATCTTTCGATGTTTCGGCTTGTCTTACGCCGAAACTGTTAAAGGCGCCCTTGGTGGTTTCAAGGCTGTATCATAATTGGATAATTTGCTTCTTTCCTGTCATTCCTGCAAAGACAGGAATCAATAACACATTGAAAAGACTGGATCCCTAGCTTTGCAAGAATGACAAATTTGAAGTATTTTCCAGATTCTAAGCAGTTACGACACAGCCTCTTCGGCTTGGGAACAAGTCGAAACAAGTGCAGTTTCGCATACATAAACATAATTGCACAAATATCTATAGTTTGTGTTGTCGGATTCTTAAATCCGACAACAGGGCTTTGGGGTCAGATTTCTTAATCTGACCCCACCAAAAATATTATCGTTAATTATGCGACTATGCTTATTATCTGGTTTCGGGATGAGACATCCCAAACCATATGTACTTGTCATTCTTAAGGCCGAAGAATCTGCCCCCGTATGCGAGGAAGATTCTTCGGCTTTTAAGCCTCAGAATGACAAAATTAAAACCTATTATAGAAACATAAATGATCAGTAAACCGAATTAGATTTGCATAAATAGCTTGGATAATATCAGTAATCTGCATCAATTTATCTGTAACTTATCCACCACTTTCGCCAGTTGCTGTATTTGCTGTAAATAATCGTTCAATATAGCTTCCAGTATTTCTTTTGACGGTGGTTTATTTTTTTCTTTTAATTTTAGTATATCTAAAAACGGGCTATCCGATAAATTAAATTCCACTTTTATCCTTTCAATAATATCCTCTTTTTTTACAGGCGGCCTTTTCCCGTATAATCTTATTATATTGCGCATAATCGGTAAAACTGAGCTTAGCGATTCTTCCAGTAATAACTTTAACCAGCCGGATTTTTCCGCCGCCTCCAAGTAGCCCTGCCTGATATGAATAAGCCGGCTTTTTAGCTCGCGCTCGCACTGCATGCGCAAATCAGCAGGATCAATATATATATCTGAGAAAACATCCTCTCCGTAAATAATTACATAATTATCCTTCATCTCCCAAAATTCAATTGGAAATACATCCAATGAGGATAGTATATGCTCCTTAGTTAAAAATAATGGAGCAACTATCTTCTTTTTTTTAGCCTTATAAATAAGCTTTTGATAGCCCTTTAAATGAATAAAGCCCAACTGCCTTAATACGATAAGCAGATTTATATTAGAGCGCCCTTTTATAAAGTTTACTCCAGTAGCGCTACCGTATACAATTACAGCTATAATATTTGCGGGTTCTATCTGCAATAATTCGTCTGCAAATGGTTCAACCAACTGCGCCGCCTGCGGATTTAAGCTATCCAATTGTTTTAATTCCGACATATTACACACCTCCCCATACAATAAAGTCTATATCGTCCATCACACTTGCCCCACCCCGGCCATATAGATTATGGTTTCTTTATTATCCGCATCAATACCCAACAGGCGATTTACCTCATCATCATAAAACGCCCCGATAGCACAACTGCCAATCCCAATAGCAGTTGCCGCTAAATACAGATTCTGGCAAATATGCCCGGCCTCCATATAAAGATACCGGTACCCCCTTTGTTTATATTGATCGGTACAACGCTCTATTACCGCGCTCCAAGCCAAAACCACAGCGGCTTCAACTACTGCCGACTGGTTCATACAAGCCCCCGCCAAGGGCTTTATTACATTACCAAAAGCAATAGCAGATAAGGAATGTTCATCAAAATTATAATGATATATCCCAGGTTTTAAAGGCTCAACCCGCTGAATGAACACATAGGTCTCAATAGGAAATAATGCCCCCGCCGAGGGCGCCGCTCGAAAAGAGCGGGCAGCTTCCCTTTTCTTAGTAACCCCTTGTGTTGCCCATAAAAGCTGCGATAGGTGTTGTTCATTAAGCGATAAAGAAAGAAAACTTCTGATAGAACGCCGCTGCCCTATAACCTCCCATATAGACGCCCCGTCATCCGCCATCGCAACAGATAGTCTAATTGATTTTGGCAAATTATCCCTTTTTAACTCAACCATAGAGCCATAATCTTGGATTTGCGTTTGCCCTTTACGGATATATTTGCTTTGTTGATGATATTCATCCCCAATATGCAATTGCTCATCTGAAATAAACATATACAATTCTCCACCCGATATTCGGGTTAATCAGATAAATTTACTCTCATTTTAATAAGCTCATCTTCCAACTGTATAGCTGAACTAAAGGTAATCGCCTTTATACCCAACCTGCCGGCAGCTTGAGTATACTCAGGTTTATCATCCGTATATACAATTTGTGACGGGCATACATCGGCCAATTTTACAGCTTGCTTAAATATTCGGCTATCGGGTTTCATGGCTCCTATTTCATACGAAAGGATATATTTATTAAATTGCTTTAGAATATCAAATTTATCATATACATATTTAAAATGCAATTCATTGGTATTAGAAAGCAAAAATAAACGATAACCATTATTTTTCAGTCTACAAATAATACTTGATACCTGTTTATCCTCGGTAAATATATCTCCCCAAATCTGATAAAAATCAGGGAAATCCAGCCGTAATTTCAAATCATCCACTAATCTGGCAAAAAAATTCCGGCTGTTAATAGCGCCTGATTCGTATTCATATATTATGGACGATTTAAAGACATGCTGACAAATATACTCTGCCGTATATGGACTAAAACCCGCCAGCCGGCCGGCGCAAATCATATAATCAAAAGGAAGAATCACCTTCCCCAAATCAAATATTATCACCTTCATAAATTAATTTCCTTAATTTATCTATAAAAGATAAAACCATGAGGAACACTTTTTGAAAAAAGTGTTCCTCAAACTCCTCCCAAAAACTTTCAAGAAGGGTTTCCCCCAAGGTTTGATCCTTTATACTAAGTTAATCAATTATATTGAACTTACGTTAAGATAATAGCCCGAATTATTCGCGGCAAGCCGTTTTAAGCTTAATTTTGTTGTTTTTACTTGACAAAACAAAAAAATAATACTATATAGAATATATAAAGATTTTAGGCAACTATCAGCAGACTAAATTAATTTCTTTACATACTTGTTATGCAGTCAAAAACAGCAAAAAATTATATTGGCTGCTATCTACACTACAAGCAAGATACACATTTTAAATATCTTTCCTAAAGAAGTGTTCAGAAATAGTTGGGCAGCTCCCTAGAACAAAATTGTATGTCGCTTAAATCCAGCCTTACATTTTCGTATTCTTATAAATGCTCCTTACGATACGTGTTTAGCGCCAGCTTCTTTTACACAATTATATCCCTTCTAGCATCCTGCTATTAGCTATCTATTATAACCTGCAATATCCGCCGACAATCTTGGGTTAAACATAAGAATAACGTATAAACCAAATTAACAGTACTTCTACAGTATTATAACCCATTATCATACTTTAACCTAAAAAAAACGTGAGTTCGACATAAAACTTGTTGATTTTATTAAACTGTAGGGGCGGGAGGGTCTGTGACCCTGTTCCAGCCCGAAGCAACGGGAGGGGACGAACGCCTCCCCTACAGTAAATCTACGTCAATTACTTGAGATGTAATAACATTCTACTCTTCTTATGTCGAACTCACGTTAATATAACTATCAAATTGTTCGGATTATATTAAGGGATAAGCCCGATAGCAACTTTGATGTTCATAATCATAAGGAGACATAAAAGATGATAACACATTTTAAGACCTAACCCGAATAAATCGGGGGTTAATTTTTTGTACCGTGTCAAACAGTAATACTAACTTAGATAAAACCTACAGGAGGCTTTATGAAAAAAAATCGATTAATCTTTAAAATATTTGTAATTTGCTTGACTCTCTTGGGATTGTCGATTGTTCGGTCCCAGGCCGCCCTACTGGATGTATGTCCCAGCGGCTGTACATACAGTTCCATTCAGGAAGCAATTACCGCCAGCAGCGACGGGGATACTATAGAGGTGGGAGACGGCACATATTACGAACACCTTAATTTTGCCGGTAAGGAAATCACGGTAAAAAGTATAAACGGACCGGCTGTAACTTCCATTATGGGTCCAGACGGCAACAGCACGGTAAACTTTGCCAGCGGAGAGGGTCCGCTTACAGTATTAGAAGGCTTTACTATATCCCATCAACATAATCCACAGCGATGGGGACTGGGCATAGGCTGTTACTATTCCTCTCCTACCATAAAAAATAATATAATCACCGGAAACTGGAATATGAACTGGGGCGCCGGTATATATTTGCAAAATTCCGCAGCCCAAATTATCGGCAATGAAATCACCTATAATGGCTCTGCATTTTGGCTGGGATACGGCGGCGGCGGTATTTATGTTTATAACCCGGGGGTTAGCGCCGAGGTAGTAATAAAAAACAACCTTATCAATCACAATGAAGGTTGTGTAGGCGGCGGAATATATGCTTTTAATTCTACGCTGCGCATTACACATAATCAAATAACAGAAAATAATTCCTTCAGATACGATGACTATGGCGGCAATGCCTGCGGATTATTTTTACAAGAAGGCTATTATTACTTAGCAAACAATTTAATCGCCAAAAATTTCGCTAAAACCAATGGAAGCAGTACGGCGGGTTTGAATAATGGGCTTTGTTTAGATATGCCCTATTACAGCCGAGTTATAAATAACACCATAGTTGCTAATGAAGGCCACGGCATTGCCTGCTCCAATTTTTATTATCCTTATGCCGTAGTTCTTGCCAACAATATAATATGGAGCAATACAGACGGCGGAATAAACCCTGATAGGGCTAACCTGGCAGTAACCTACAACAATATTCAAAGCGGTTTTACGGGTACGGGAAATATCTCGCATGACCCTGATTTTGCAAATCCTGTTGCATTAAATTATCATCTGGGTATTAATTCTCCATGTATAGACAGCGGTACGAACGATTTATCGACTCATCCTGATCTGCCTGCCTATGATATAGACGGCAATGTGCGTCCTTTGGGACTAGGTTTTGATATGGGATACGATGAGTTTAGCGGTATTACTTGCGAGGATGCGGATAATGACGGTTTTTTTGCCGCCGCCGGATGCGGAACAGAACAGGATTGCAATGACAATGATCCCCTTACTTATCCCGGAGCGCCTGAAATTTGCGATCACAAAGATAATAACTGCGACGGGACAATTGACGACGGCATAACTAAAAACACATATTATCTGGATATTGACGGCGACGGTTTCGGCAATCCTGATATCAGTATCCAAGATTGCAAATTATCTTCCGGTTATTCAACCGATAATACCGATTGCGATGATACCGATTCTATCACCTATCCCGGGGCGCCTGAAATTTGCGACCACAAAGATAATAACTGCGACGGAATAATTGACGACGGCTTAACTCAAAATACATATTATCTGGATACCGACGGCGACGGATTCGGCGATCCTAATAATAGTATCCAAGACTGCGAGTTACCTTCCGGTTATGTAACCGATAACAGCGATTGCGATGATACTGATTCTATCACCTATCCAGGGGCGCCTGAAATTTGCGATCACAAGGATAATAACTGCGATGGTACGATAGACGACGGTCTCCAAAACACGTATTACTTAGATGCCGACGGAGACGGATTCGGCGATCCCAATAATACTACCCAAGATTGCAGCCTGCCGTCTGGCTATGCGGTTAATTCCGCTGACTGCAATGACACTGACCCCGGTATATATACAGGAGCCGAAGAGCTTTGCGATGGAATAGATAATAATTGCGACAGCCGAATAGATGAGGGATGCTCTGCTTCAGAAACCGGGGTTATTTCCGGTTTTATAACGGAGAGTTCTTATACGCCGATTGCCAATGCGTCTGTTTATCTGCTGACAAAAAGCAATATATTGGCATCTACCGTAACAGATTCATATGGTCATTATAGTTTTGTAGGAATACAAACCGGTTTGTACAAAATAAGCGCCGATAAAACCGGTTATGCTCTTAATTATGAGTTCGCATTCGTAAGACGACCGCGTACCGGCACATCCGCATCGCCGGAAGAATTTGTAAATCTTGCGCTTACGGCACAATAAACTAACAACTAAATAGGGGTGTTCCTGATTTTAAATATTATGTATAAGAGTCGGGAACGCCCTTTAGGAGCTGTCATTCTGAGGCAATAAGCCGAAGAATCTCCCCCCGCAACAGCAAGTAGATTCTTCACGGAGTTTATCCTCGAGCGAAGCTAAGGGCTTCGCTTCATTCAGAATGACCGCTGCCTTAAATCAACAGCATTGTTCCCCAAGGGAGAGGAAATAGCATAGGCAGCAACTTGGGTTATTTAAGTTTATCAGCAATGAGTTTCCAGAATTTCTCTATTTATTAAATTTACTAAACTCCAGATCATATCTAATGGTAAATGGTTTTCCGCAGATTCGTCAAAAAGCACCTTAATACGTGCAGGAAATTCCCTGTTTTTTAACCATAAGGTATAAATTAAAGGGACTCTGGGCAGTGGATATAATTCAATAGCGGCATCACCAATTACTTTGGGCGCTCCGCCTAAGGCTTGTCCTGTTTTAATAAAAGTTTGTTTATCTCTGGCATATCTTCCTTCAAGCGAGCTAAAATCAAAGGCGTGCAAACCGCGAAAAAAGAAAATACCGCCTTTAAATTCCTGTTCGCTTACCAATCTATTTGTTAACGGAATATCATTTGCATTTAAGAGATAATTAAGTAATAACAGATGCCACATAAAATCCGGTCGTGCATGCGGTTTTTCCAGTATAGTAATTTCATTTTGTACAGGTTTTATTATGAAATTTTTGTTTAATACCTTTAAAGTATATGTTTTACTTTTTGGGTTAAATACAGCTTTGCTGTTGCGGGATATTATACTGGGCGCCCTTCGCCTCAATTCTTCCCAAAATTTGGAAAGCAGGGGTGAAACCCCGCTGGAATTAATACCGTTCATATCAATAACCTTATTAGAAATGGCAAAATGGTTCAAAATATCATTGTATCTTTAAAACTATAAAATATATTAGCACGCTTAAAATTAAAAATCAAAAGAAATGTTACAGATAAGGCATCAAATAATCAGGTAACAAACCGTAATTAGCTTATATTAAAGAATAAACAATACAGATAAAAAAATTAAAATACTTTTAAAACATCATAAGAGTAAAACTGCCTCAAAATAAATTATTCTGGTTAAAACAACAATTATCGCAAAGAATAAACCTTATTTCAGGTTTCTGTAAAATGAAAGTATTGACACGCAAAAAAAAATCTGTTAGTATTTTGAAACGTTGGGGGCCGTTAGCTCAGTCGGTAGAGCATCTGCCTTTTAAGCAGAGGGTCGCTGGTTCGAGCCCAGCACGGCTCACCATCCCTTTCGGCGGCCAATATAGGGCAATTTTGATGTAGCCGCCGACCTTCAGGTCGGCCTGTAAGGGGTGGATTTACCCCCCCCCCCAATGTTATTTTACTTAAGATACCAAATTCTAAAAATGTAGGGTGGAACAAGCCCATATTGGGATTGAGCCTACGTTTTTTGATAGTTGCGGTTCCACCACACCTAGCGGTGAGCAAGAGCGGTGGATTCGGGGTAATCAATAGATAATTTTATTGTCTTTAATTTATGATGTATATCCATTATATAAGACCCCTTAATCCACCCTACGGCAACTTTTTAAATTTTTTATTATTTTGCGCCCATGGCTCAGCTGGATAGAGTGACGGACTACGAATCCGTAGGTCGCAGGTTCGAATCCTGCTGGGCGCACCATAAAGCACAAAGAGTTAGGTAATTTTACCTAACTCTTTTTTTTGTTTATAGTTATATTTTTAACGCAATACAAGCCCAATGCCATTAAGTTAAGGAAATTGTCATTCTGAATGAAACGAAGTGGAATGAAGAATCTGCCTCCATATGCTCACAGATTCTTCGGCCTAAGGCTGAAGAATGACAGGAAAAAAGCGATTTTTCTAGTTTCGGCACAACATCATAGCACAACTTGCTTTTAAGCTACATCCGAAAATTAACAAACTGCATTTCAATACCCAGCTCTTTTTCTTTTAGCAATTTAATTATTAATTGTAAATCATCACGTTTCTTCCCGCTTATCCGTACCTGATCTTTTTGTATCTGAGCCTGAACTTTGAGTTTTGTTTTCTTTACAATTTTAACAATTTCTTTGGCTTTTTCCGTTGGAATTCCCTGCTGAAGGTCAATCTTTTGTCTAACCATTCCTCCGGCGGCAGACTCTATCTTACCAAAATCCAATGCTTTTAAGGAAATTCCGCTTTTGAATAAACGAGTCTTTAAAATATCAATTACACTTTTTAAACGGTAATCATCCTCAGAAATAAGAATAATCGCCTCATCCTCAAGAGAAATATCGCTTTTTGTACCCTTAAAATCAAAGCGCTGATGAATCTCTTTCATAGTTTGTTGTATTGCGTTTTTTACAAACTGCAAGTCAATCTTGCAAACTATATCAAATGAATTATTTACGGCCATAAATTATACCTCCTAAAAAATATTCTTATTGTATGTTTCGGGATGTCTCATCCCGAAACCACGCTTAGGAACTGTCACGAAAAAAACTAGCTGTCATTCTGAACGAAACGAAGTGGAGTGAAGAATCTGCCTACGTATGCAAGCAGATTCTTCGGCCTTCGGCCTCAGAATGACAGATAGTTTTGCAAGAAGCTAAGCTGTTTTTTTCAATGAGAGGGAAATCCTTTTTCTTTTTACATCCACCCCCAGTACATTAACTTTTACCTTTTGATGTACCTTAACAATATCATTGGGGTCTTTTATAAAGCGGTCTGAGAGCTGACTGATATGTATCAAGCCGTCTTGATGCACTCCAATATCCACAAAGGCGCCAAAAGCGGTTATATTAGTTATAATACCCGCAAGCTTCATTCCCGGCTCTACATCCTCAATTTTCCCTACGCGCTCGTCAAATTGAAAATCCTCAAATTTATCCCGCGGGTCGCGTCCCGGCTTAGCCAATTCGCTCATTATATCATTTAATGTGGGCAGACCAACCGTATCCGTTGCATATGGTTTTAAATCAATCTCTTTACGGAGATTTTCTTTACGCATCAACTCCGAAACAGAGCATTTAAGGTCTTTAGCCATAGCCTCCACTATATGATAGCTCTCAGGATGCACAGCGCTGGAATCCAGAGGATTATTACCCTGCCTGATACGCAGGAAACCGGCTGCCTGCTCAAATGTTTTACGCCCCAATTTAGGCACGCATTTAAGTTCATTCCTAGAACAGAAAGGACCGTGTTCATTCCTATAGCTAACAATATTTTTAGCAAGCTGAGGCCCCAAACCGGATACATATCTTAGCAATTGCCGACTGGCGGTATTAACTTCAACGCCAACGGCATTTACGCAGCTCATAACTACATCATCCAGACTGTTCTTTAATTTTCCTTGGTCTACATCATGTTGATACTGCCCTACGCCAATAGACTTTGGGTCTATTTTCACCAATTCAGCCAAAGGGTCGCACAAACGCCTGCCAATAGACACAGCCCCGCGTACGGTTATATCATAATCAGGGAATTCCTCGCGGGCGGCCTCAGAGGCAGAATATATAGACGCCCCGCTTTCATTTACCATAACAATAGAAATATCTTTAGGCAAGCCTATTTTTCTTATAAATGTTTCAGTCTCTCGTCCAGCGGTGCCATTTCCTATGGCAATAGCTTCTATATCAAATTTTTCACAAAGGGATATTATTTTTGCCTGCTCTTGTACTGCTTTTTGTTCAGACATATGAGGGTATATTGTATCATTGTGCAGAAGCTTTCCTTGTCTATTTAGACAAACCAGCTTGCATCCCGTACGAAATCCGGGGTCTATAGCCAAAACATTCTTCTGACCCAAAGCTGGCGCCAATAAAAGCTGACGAATATTTTGAGTAAATACTTTTATAGCCTCATCATCGGCTTTTTTCTTGGTCTCCAAACGTATTTCAGTTTCCATAGAGGGTGAAAGCAATCTCTTATAACTGTCGTGTACCGCCAGTTTTACCTGCTCGGAGGCTGCCTGCTCTCCTTTTATGAAAAGCGATTCAAGTATATCTAATGCCTCATCTTGAGGGGGAATCACCCGCATTACCAAGAATCCTTCCTTTTCCCCGCGCCTCATAGCCAAAATTCGGTGTGACGGCGCGCTAAGTACCGGCTCTTCCCATTCAAAATAATCTTTATATTTAATACCGGACTCTTCCTCGCCCGAAATTACAGTTGATTGAAAAACCCCTTTTGAAAAAAATAATTTACGTATTTTGCGGCGGGCATCTTCTTCTTCGTTCACCCATTCGGCAATAATGTCTCTAGCGCCAGCCAGAGCATCCTCAACAGAATCAACACCCTTTTCTGAATTTACAAAAGATGCCGCCTCGGCCAAGGGATCGGCGCCGGCTTGCGCTAATATACATTTAGCCAGCGGCTCCAGCCCTTTTTCTTTGGCAATAGTAGCGCGCGTGCGTCGTTTAGGACGATAAGGCAGGTATATATCCTCTAATATAGTCATTGTTTCTGCGGCAAGTACCTTACTTTTAAGCTAATCAGTAAGCTTACCGGTTTCATCCAAAGACTTTAAAATGCTCTCACGGCGTTTATCTAATTCTTTAAGCTGAGCAAAGCGGTCGCGAATAGCGGTTATAGCTACCTCATCCAAGGAACCGGTGGCTTCCTTTCTGTATCGGGCTATAAAGGGAACAGTAGCCCCCGTATCAAACAGGGTAATGGCCGCTGATACCTGATTTGTTTTTAAATTAAGTTCTTGGGCAATTATTGATATGTAACTTTTAGTCATTGTAATCCTTTTTTATTATTGATAAACTGGTAAAAAGTCTGAAAAACGGTTGTTTTGTCATTCTTAAGCACAGAGTAGTTTGCATCATCATTATAAATGGAGGAAGACGGCTTGATTATTTCCTTTGAATGGCTTGAATGCAAAAAGGGAGAGTTTTCAAGTATTTTATAGATTATAAAGCGGTATCTGAAGGTTTTTAAAATGATTCTTGTTAAAGGTTGCTATCATGTTAACAGCAGCTCCTTTAGCAGAAGCAGCTATATAGGCATCGGCAAAATCAGTGTTTGTGTTTCTATATAATTCTAAAGCTTGCTCGACAATTTCTATATCAAGGACTTCTAATCCTTGAATACCCAGCACACTCATTAAACAATCGTAGATATATTGGCGGGATACCCCATAAAAAGATTTCAATGTCCAAACTATTTCAAAAAAAACCGGCGGTCCGGTAATTAATCGCAATTTTCCTTTTTCCGCTTCATGGAAAAGTTTATCAACTTTGTCGGCTTGCTCAGGTATGTCGTTTACCAGATATCGAATGAACAAATTGGTGTCAAGAAAGATTTTCTTCATTAGTCTTTTTCCAATACATGTTTCGACACAGTATTTTCCACAACTTTTCTCACATTACCTTTTTTAGCTTTTAAGCTGCCTCGCATCTCACGAAATTGCTTTACTGGTTGAAGGACTACTTCACTGCCTCTAACAACAATTTCCAATTTGTCTTTAGCCCCCACCCCCAAGAATGTGCGGACTTTTATTGGAATAGTAATCTGTCCTTTTGATGATATCGTAACAAGACTCATTTTCTGTACTCCTTACATTCAGTTAATATCTTTACAATTATATAAAGTAAAGCATAACTTGTCAAATAGTATATATTGTTGTAAAGAGCCTTTTCAATAAACCATTTTTTCAGTATGTTTAATGCAAATCTTTCAGACCGGAAGGATTACTATCCAAAATAATTTTAAATTATCATACCTACCGGCGCCTTCCTTAAGTGTCAAATTCTCAAATCTGACACTTAAGGAAGGCGCCGGATTTTATAATCAGATAACGCTAAATTAACAGAAATCAGGCAAAAATTAAAAGCAAGTTTTTATTTTTCTTGATACTCTTGTTGTATATTTGTATCTATAATGCTAAAATCTTTATTTTCTTATTATAAGAGTCTCTTGCAAAGTAACTGTTATTCTCGAATGCCTTTATCGGGAATTCAGTTTTTTAGACAATTAAAGCGGATTCCCGCTTAAAATCACTGCGGGAATAACATTTTGAGGGCTTTTGCAAGAAGCTCATAAGTTTTTATTTAGGGATTAAGAGAGGATTTATGGAACGCAAAAATCTAAGAAACATTGCAATTATCGCCCATGTTGACCACGGCAAAACAACTCTTGTTGACGGTATGTTAAAGCAAGCGGGGCATTTTCGCAATAATGCGGCAATCGTAGAAAGAGTTATGGATAATATTGACCTTGAGAAGGAAAAAGGTATTACTATAATGGCAAAAAATACCGCCGTTGAATATAAGGGCGTAAAGATAAATATCGTTGATACTCCGGGTCATGCGGATTTTGGCGGAGAAGTAGAGCGGACAATGAAAATGGTAGACGGTGTGCTATTGTTAGTTGATGCTTCAGAAGGCCCGTTGCCGCAAACCAGATTTGTGCTTAAAAAGGCTTTAGAACTTAAATTACCAACCATCTTGGTTATAAACAAAATAGACAGGCCTGACGCCAGAATTCAGGAGGTTATAAATGAGGTCTATGATCTTTACATTGATCTTGACGCTACAGAATAACAACTTGAATTTCCTGTAGTATATACAAACGCTAAAGCAGGAGTCGCCACCCTTGATATTAATAAAAAAGCATCTGACTTAAAGCCGTTATTTAATCTTTTACTTGAAAACATACCCGCTCCTTGCGGCGATAAAGACGGTATCCTGCAATTACTGGTTACAAATATTGATTATAATGATTATATCGGCAGATTGGCTATTGGGAAAATATTTTCAGGTACTGTAAATCTTGGCGATCAGGTTGCTATAATAGATAGCGAAGAAAATATAATAAAAACCAAAATAACTTCTATTTACATCTTTCATTAACTAGAAAGGATACAGGCTGATACTGCATCAGTGGGTGAAATCGTAGCGTTAGCCGGACTGGGAGGAATAAATATCGGCGATACAATAACGGAGATAGAATCCCCCAAGGCGCTGCCAAGGATAAAAGTGGATGAGCCTACCATATCAATGGTATTTTCTGTAAATACATCGCCATTTGCCGGACGAGAAGGCAAATTTGTAACTTCCAGAAATATAAGGGAGCGCTTAGAAAAGGAATTGTTGTATAATGTTTCTATAACTGTAGATTTTTCTAATCCAGATGCTTTTAAAGTAAACGGACGCGGTGAATTACAACTAGCAATTCTTATAGAAATGATGCGCCGCGAGGGATATGAGCTTTCGGTCTCAATGCCGGAGACTATTACCAAAGAAATAAACGGCGTTTTACATGAGCCGATGGAATTGCTGGTTGTAGATGTCCCGGAAGAGTTTGTGGGAGTGGTTACACAACAGCTTGGAATGAGAAAAGGCCGTACGCAAAAGATGTATAATAATGATCATGGCCGGGTACGGCTTGAATTCAGGATTCCGTCCAGGGGCTTAATCGGCTTTAGAGCCCAGTTTTTAACCGATACCAGAGGTACGGGGCTGTTGAATCATCTGTTTGACGGCTATAAACCTTGGCAGGGTAATATATCTAAAAGACAGACCGGCGCTTTAGTAGCGGATAGACAGGGCAAAGCGACAACATATGCTTTGTTTCATTTACAACCACGAGGAGTTCTTTTTATAAAGGAAAATACATATGTTTATGAAGGTATGATTATTGGCGAAAATTCAAAAAATAATGATTTAGATGTTAATGTAGTAAAGGAAAAAAAGCTTACTAATATCAGGGCTTCTGGTTCTGACGATGCTTTGCAATTGGTACCGGCAAAAATATTAAGTTTGGAAGAATCTTTGGAATTTATTAAAGAAGATGAGTTGGTTGAAATAACTCCTCAATCTATAAGGTTAAGGAAAAAAGTTCTTCAGGCTAATAAAAGACCAAAGATAAAAAGATAAAAGAAAACTTATTTTTCGGTAAGACAGAAAGATAAGCAAGAGGTTGTGTGTCTTAGAAAAAAAATAGCATCGGAATATGTTTCGGCGCCATGAACAGATTTTCGATTTAATACTTAATAATGGCGAAAGAAAGGGATGTAAATATGAACATCTATATTGGCAATCTTGGTTATGATGTAACTGACAATGAACTCCAGGCTGCTTTTGAAGCTTATGGAGAAGTAGACTCCGCAAAGGTTATTATGGACCGCGATACCGGCCGCTCCAAAGGCTTTGGTTTTGTAGAGATGTCTGATCGCGATGAGGCATTGGCAGCAATTGAAGGGCTTAATGGAACAGAACTTGGCGGAAGAAATGTTTCCGTTAATGAAGCGCGTCCAAAGCCAAAACGCAATGATCGCCGCGGCGGACGCGGCGGCAGCGGCGGCGGATATGGCGGCGGTCGTAGCGGTGGAGGTGGCGGCAGCCGTAATCGCTGGTAAGCCTTAGGCTAAAAGCGGATTTAGCAGAGCCGGAAGGTGACGTGCATCTTCCGGCTTCTTTTTTTAGCAAATACAAGATTATCAATGAAGGGAAAATAAATGCCAAAGAGGCTAGACAAAACAGAGATTGAAGTAGGTAAGGAAATACTGTCTTATTGCGGAAAATGCAAAGCAGATTCAAACCACATTATTTCCGCTGCGGAAGGTAATAAAATCAGTAAAGTTATGTGTACAACCTGCAAAGCACAGCACAATTATCGTAAGCCCAAAAGTTTGATTAAAGAAAAAGCTGCCAGCAAACCCAAAAAAAGCGCAAAGTCTGCTTCTACCCGCAAAAGTCCCAAAACTCCTGTCAAGACCTGGGATGAATTTATTGTAGATTACGACCTTAATAGCGCCAAAGACTATAGTATGCAGCAAAACTATGAAATATCATGTGTAATACGTAATCCGGTTTTTGGAATAGGTGTTGTGATAAAAAAGATCGATCAGACCAAAATTGAGGTTCAATTTGAAACAGGGGTTAAGATATTAATTATCAATAGAAAATAAGTTAATTCTATACTAACCAAGAACAATTGTAGTGGTTATATTTTTCTGGTCACACAAATTCGTATATCATTTTAGGGTGTGTGTCCAAGTGAGTGAGAATAAGACAATATATATACATCGGTAAAAGTGTTGACACATCACAGATGTTTTGGACATAAATAACCTGATAAAATATAGGGTAATTCGCTAGAAGTTAAATAGCTCTGAAAAAACCCTTGACATACATAGCAAATTATATTGTTGTGATTTTATGAATAAAATTTTTTGTACGAGGCTCTTATGAAAAAAAAATTGTGGTTCTTACATATAGCGATAGTTTTTTTTGTCCTATGGGCTGGATGTGCTGTTAAGGAAAGAAGCCCGGTTAAGCCCTTACGACCAGTGGCAATAGCAAAGAAGATGGCAGTGGTGGCTAGTAGACCCACTGGACCTATTATAAAAAGAAAAGTGGGAATTGGAAGGTTTACAAATGAAACAAATTATGGACGTGGGTTTTTAACAGATGAGGAAGGCGATCCATTAGGAAAACAAGCAGCAGATATTCTTGCAAATCACCTTGTTCAGTCGAAAAAGTTTATTGTAATTGAAAGACCTGACATAGGAAAAATTAAAAAAGAAATAAGTGGATTTTCGGAAGGCAAGGAAGATAGTCTGCTGGGAGTAGATGCTATAATTTTAGGCTCTATCACCGAGTTTGGGCGAGAAACGCTTGGTAAAACAGGATTTCTTAGCAAAACAAAAAAACAAGTTGCCCGTTGCAAGGTACGCCTCAGGCTTGTGAATGTTGCTACTGGTTATGTGTTTTTCTCTGAAACTGGTAGCTGGCAAGCAACTATAGAAACCGGTACAATAATGGGAATGGGGTCAAAGGCTTCTTACGATGCTACCTTAAACGATAGAGCCATTAACGCTGCCATAACCGACCTGATTGACGCCATTATAAAAAATCTTGAGGAGCGTCCGTGGAAAAGCGATATTTTAAACATAGAAGGCAATCAAATTTTTATTTCTGGCGGTAGCAGACAGGGACTAACCAAAAATCAAATTCTTGGAATTTATAAACCAGGTAAACGGATTAAAAGTCGGCAAACTGGCGCCAAGATTCATCTTCCACCAACCCTTCTTGTCAAAATAAAGATAGATTCTTTTTTTGGTCAGAATGAATTAGATGAAGGTAGTATTTGTTCGCTCGTAGAGGGAGACGTAAGCATTTTATCCAACTTCAAAGAACTGTTTGTTTCCACTTTGGAAAAAGATTAATAAAGGAAGAACCCGTATGTTGAAATATAGCAGGTTGGTAGTAATTCTATGCTTGTTAACTTTTCCGAGTTGTTGTTTTACTTCTACTAGAATGATTGAGAGTGAATCTAGGTCTGCCTATTTAAGTTTTAAGCCAGAAGTAAAAGAAGCAAAAATATTCATGTACGGGGAATTTATTGATTTTACCCATAAATACAATGCCAATCCACAGGTCCTTGAAATTTCTCCAGGTCGTCATACTTTGAAAGTCATCGATAATAATGGTATTGTAGTTTTTGATCAGGATATTTACATTGATAGCGGTCAGTTGCGCATAATTAATCTAGCGATAGGTAATCCCCTGTGAAAAAGATAACGATGGTTTTAATTATTTATGTTGTTAGCGCTTTATCTTTTTCTGGATGTGCAAAAACAATCTATAATTGGGGAAACTACGAAGAATCTCTTTACAACTATTACAAAGCGCCGGAAAAAAAAGAAGACTTAAAAGCTTCTATTGGAAAGTTCCTTGCAGAGGCTGAAAAAACAAAAAAAAGAATACCCCCTGGATTGTATGCTGAATATTGCTATTTACAATATTTGTTTAAAGAATATGATGGAGCGGTAGAAAGTTATTCCAAAGAAAAAGAATTATTTCCAGAGTCGACCTATCTCATGGATGCTTTAATCGCTAATATCAAAAAGATTAAAAAGAAAATGGCAAGGG
>JAJRXT010000129.1 GCA_024276125.1 bacterium | reverse complement strand
TTTATATATCAGCTAGTTGGTGTTTTGTATAGATTTGATTGACGTAAAATTTTTGTAGAAGAGTGACATATCCCCTCTTGCTGTAGGGGCGGGTTTGAAACCCGCCCCTACAAGATAACAAAATCAAGAACTTTTATGTCGTAAAGAGGCTTGTCCTCTCCCGTTAATGTGGGCGGGGACAGGGGCACAAACCTATGCCGCCGCCCATACAGGTCAATAAAATCAACAAGTTTTATGCCGAACTCACGTTATATATGCAAATATGCTTATTACCCAAACAAAAAAAACGGCCTGACAAGAGGTCCCCCCTGCCAGGCCGAATTTTGTACAACTCCAACACTTAACTTAAGAATTATGGAAGAATATTAATATATCCCGCCAAAATACCGCGGTCAAGTATGCTGGCGCCGTCAGACAGCAAAGCCGCATTACGTACTGCGCCTCTACCTACTGCCGCACCTGCCGGAAGAGTAGCTGTCAATGAGACATAATACGTTCCCGGAGCCAGATTGCGATGCATTTTCTTACCAAGCAGTACATTGTTACCGGCTGCATCAGTAAAGAAATAGCGTACCTGCATAAAAAAGGTACTGCCTGCAGGACCGCTGATTGTAATTGCTTCTCTTACAGTAATGGTATCTCCAGCAACAAATACCGCACTCCAATTGCCAAGTGCATCTTCGGTGTAGAGTTGGTCAATAGCAACTGCCGGTACCGGACCGCTGCCGCCGCCGCATGGATCAAGGAAGCTGATTTCATTCTCAGCCAATTTGATACCATCAGCATCAAAAGTGAAAACATCCTGTAAGAAACCATTAATTATGGTGTTATCAGCATTTCCGATAACTACGGCAGCATCGCCGCTAGGGAATGTTCCCTCAGCAGTACCGCCAACTGCCGCCGCTAATCCCATGGTATAAATACCCCAGCCTGGATTAGTCAAGGACAGAGGACTGGCCAGACCGCTCCAAATCGGATGTGCGCCTGTAAAGCTGATAGGATTGCCGTTAACAGCGCCGGTATAGCTGGCATCAAAAGCAGCCGCTAATGCGGCATCCATGCGCCAATCAGCCAAGATAGCTTTACCGCCGGCATTAACATAGGCTGCCAGCTCATCATCCCAAGGCTGAACGCCAGCCAAGTTTTGCTGTAAGGCAATAACCATATCCCAAGTACCGTTCTGCAGATAACCCTCAAACATAGCCGCATCAGCTACAAAGGTGGTAGCAGGCGTCAATCCAAGGTTATTTAAAGCAGCAGCAAATACATCAGTTCCTAAACTACCATCTACATAATACAGTATCTTACAAGTCGGCGGAGTACCACCGCAGCCGTTTAAGGATGTATAAGCATTGATGCGACCGTTAGTTACACATTTGCCGCTCAGTGAAGGTAGCACATCCACGCCGCACATAATGCGGGCTTTCAACTGAGCATGCGTAGTTATAGCCGGATCATAGGCCAACAATAATGCAGCAAGTCCCGCTACATGAGGAGCAGCCATAGAAGTACCGCTTAAATACTGATAGGAGCCTCCCGGCTGACAGCTATAAATATCCACGCCCGGCGCTGCTACATCAACTGAAGTTGCACCCCAATTGGAAAACCAAGCCAAAGCGTCATTATGATCAGTAGCTGCAACAGATAAAACCTGAGGAGAAGTGTAAGAAGACGGATAATGAGGAGTAAGATCAGTATCAACGCCAGAATTACCGGCTGCTGCTACAAATAACATATTGGCAGCTTCAATGGAATCCTTAAGCGCCTGACTAAAACCTCCGCCTCCCCAGCTATTGCTGGTTAGGTTAGCTCCCATAGCGGCGGCATAATCTACGCAAGTAATCGCATCGGCTGTCCAACCGCTGCCGGACGCATCCAGAAACTTAAGAGCCATAATGGATACGTTCCAATTAACGCCGGCTACGCCGATAGCATTATCACCCACGCCGCCGATAGTACCGGCACAATGCGTACCATGATAATGATCATCCATAGGATCGCCAGTGCCGGTAATTGCATTGATACCGTGTACATCGTCAATGTAACCATTACCGTCATTATCAATACCATCACCCGGAACCTCGCCAGGATTAGTCCACATATTAGCGGCTAAATCAGGATGAGTATAATCAACGCCTGTATCAATTACGCCTACTACAATACTGCTGCTGCCGGTACTCAAGTCCCAAGCCTCCGGCGCGTCAATATCCGCGTCAGGAGTGCCGCCGGTCTGACCGGTGTTATTCATTCCCCAAAGTAAACCAAAGCTGGGATCACTAGGTATAGCCTGAGTAGTTACTCTGTAATCAGGCGATGCGTATAATACGCTTGAATTAGCGCTTAAAGTATTGATTGCATCATTTACAGATACATTGCCGCTAAGTTCTACCAGCTTTAAACCGGGAACTCTATAGGTGCGGGTCACTACACCGCTTACCGATGCTAACGCCGATGCAACAGCAGAAGCGCTGGCTCCGCCTGCATTAGTGTTGCCCTCTCTAAATCTTACCAATATCCGAGAAGAAGAATAAGCCGGCTGAACCGAGCTTGCAACGCCAACCTCTGCCTTAGCAGCAGGCAAACACATCAGGCTGATAAAAGCCCCCATGGTCAACATAAGACCATATTTTTTAAATCCTGACATAAACTTCATACAAACCTCCAACAATAAAAAAATAAAACACTAAGGGAGCAAAAACAAAAACTCCCCACCAAAAAAACTGCTACACAATATTGATAGCATGACTTAATTATACCGTATTATTTGTTCACCCCCTTATTTTTTTATATAACCAGCATAACAAATATTCATTTAGAGTTCAAGCACAAGACGGTTTATTCCTGTGTTTGTCATTCTTGAGACTGGAAGCCGAAGCCCCCCCCGCATATACAGCGCAAACAACATCTTGTAGATGTCGACCTTTAGGTCGGTCTGTATGGGCGGGTTTAAAACCCGCCCATACAGAAGAGGGGAAAAGAGAATTCCCTATACTATCAAAATACCTGTTAAACCAACAACTATGGAGTAACAATATTTACATAGCCAGCCAATGTACCCCTGTCAAGCAAGGTAGCGCCTTGCGCCAACAAAGCGGCGTTTCTTACGGCAGCCCTGCCGGCTGCGGCGCCTGCCGGTACTATCGCAGATAAAGCTACATAATAAGTGCCCGGCGCATAATCGCGATATAATTGTTTGCCTAACAAGAAATTGTTACCAGCGGCATCAGTAAAGTAATAACGCACCTGCATATCATAAACCTGAGCAGGATCGCCTACAATAGTAATAGCTTCATTTACTTCAATAGTATTTCCCGGAGCAAAAATCACATTCCATTGCCCATTGGCATCTTCAGTGTATAATTGATCAATATCTACTTGCGGCACAACTACAGAGCCTGAAGTAAATGCCAAATCATCCAATACAAGAATACAGGCAGCAGAGGTAATCTCCACTCTGGATATACCGGCTGCGGCAATACTTAAAGTATCCAGAACGCTAGCCATAATTAAGCTGTCAGAACCAATCAAATTACCGGCTGCATCATAGGCATTCATGATAACAGTAGTACCGGCGCCTGAACCGGAACCCGCATTAATCTGTACATAATCAACCGGCGGATTAAAATCTAAATATTCTGGATTCTGAGGAATACCGCCGTCTGACAGGCTTGACCCGCAATTAATGGCTAAAAAATTGGGAGAGCTGTGACCGCTAACGCCAAAATTACCGCATTCATCTAAGATAGCGCCGCCGTCTAAGGGTGCAGCGCCGCTGAATGTAACGCCCTGCGCAGCATATTTAGCCCTAAGCGCTACAGTAGAAGCAAACACACACGGTTCAACAGTATCATCAAAATTAATAATTGTAGCGCCCGGCGGAGGCGCAATTATGTCCGGCGTCTCTTCTATAACCGCCCGCTGGGTATCACCTTCAACCGCTGCTCCATCAAAATTTCCGGCATATGCGCTGCTTAAAAGACCGAAAACGGCAAATACGCTAACCGCCATACCCAATAATTTTTTCATCTTCATAATAAAACCTCCATAAAACAATAAAAAACATACCGCACATTTAGTGCGAACCATCCATTGTAGCAGCCTAATCTTTTATGCTTGGGGATATCTTACCCCAAAACCAGCCTTTAGGTCGGCCAATATGCGGGTTTAAAACCCCGCATAGCTACAACTTTAAAAAAACTGTACAACTAAACTATAACTACTTAAAAATTACCTACAACCGCTATCACCACCCCCTCTAGCAATCAATGTACTACCGCTAGGCTCACCAGCCCTGCCGCCAGGCATGGGCGGAGCCCCGCATATCAACACTGCGTTATCATAGACCACTACATCGTTTGTTGCTTCATATAACTGAAACCCAACCATGCCAGAGGTATGAGTAGAATCAACCGCCCCGTCCAAATATGAACCATTCACATAAAGAGATATATTAGCTCCGCTGGCAGATACCCTGATATTATTAACGGCGCCAATTCCAATATTTAATAATGGCGACACTGTCCATGGAATCAAGTTAGAAAAAGTCCCGTTAGTGTATTTCCATAAGGAATACTCACCATCTGCGCTAATGTAGAAGGCATAAGCATTGGCAGCCTTAGGAGCCGCCCCGTCTGCTCTAAAAATAATCCCCATTGAATCAGACTCATATCCAGCCGTCTTTTTTACATCAACCTGATAACTAAAATCAGCAAAATCCTGATTACCAAACTGCTTATAGCTTGTATTCGCCCATCCTGAACTATTACCGGTCATTACATACTCTCCGCCGGCTGCATCCCAGCGTCCTGTTGCATCATCAATCCAGTTATCGGCAATACCGTCATTAAAATCTTCATTAAACCCGCCCGGACAACATCCGGCAATCTTTATCTTAGCCGCTAAAGTCCCCTTATCAAGCACAACATCGCCGTAACTTAAAACAGCGGCATTCCTAAGCGTTCCCCTACAACTAGTCACGCCAAGCGGTACTGGCGTACTCAGATGTACATAAACAGCGCCGGGGGGATAATTGCGGTATACTTGTTTCCCTAATAAATAATCATTACCCGCTGAATCCGTAAAGAAATAGCAAACCTTTAAATTATAAAGCCGGCCTGGATCGCCTGTAATGGTAATTATTTCATTTATGGTTATCTCATCTGCCGCGCTAAAACCTACGCTCCAATTACCGCCAGCATCCTGAGTATAAAGTTGATCAATTTTAACCTCCGGCACAATCAGCGCTCCCGCTTCGGCTGCCTCTTTAATAACTATTTTTCCAACCTCGCCTTCTACATCCATTCCAGCATATGCGCTACTCATAACTCCTAAAACTACAAATGCGCTAACTGCCATATAAAGCATTTTTCTCATTTTAGTCTTAGTCTCCTTGATAGATAATGCGCTACTAGAGTTAACTCCGAAAATAATTACATTCTGTCATTCTGAGGCCGTAGGCCGAAGGATCTGTGAGCATACGTGGGCAGCTTCTTCACTCCACTTCGTTTCGTTCAGAATGACAGCTAATAAAATTAAATAGCTTTGGTTTCGCAAGAGAACTCAATAGCCATTACAGATAATAATAATCATAAAAGGCAACCATCACCCAAACACTTCATAATATCCTGCGTTTAATAAGTCTAACTCACTATAACTACCGAGATGAGCTGTCATCACCAACAGCAGCATTTACAGCGCCGCTTTTTACTTTAGCGCCGGCATACGGCATGGAACATGCGCAAACCAAAGACGCATTATCAAACAAAACCACATCCATTGATGCGTCATAAACCTGAAGACCGACAAGACCGAAAGCATGAGCGGTATTAGTTACTCCGTTTAAATACGAACCATTAACATAAAGCTCGATATTGGCTCCGCAGGCAGTTGCCTTTACGGTATTTACAGCGCCTATTCCAGTATTGATCAACGGAGAATTTGTCCATGGAATAAGGGCTGTTACCGCTCCCTCAGTATATTCCCACAAGGAATAATCACCGTATGCAGTAATGTAAAAAGCATAACCATTGCCGGCTTTAGGAGCTGCGCCATCTGATCTGAAAATAACCCCCATAGAAGATAATTCATTACCGGATATTTTATTTATATCAACCTGATAGCTAAAATCGGCAAAATCCTGATTACCGGTTTCCATATAGCTTGTATTAGCCCATATAGCGCCGGTTCCCGTCATCACATACTCGCCGCCGGCAACACCCCAGCGTCCGCTGCCGTCATCAACCCAGTTATCGGCAGCGCCGTCATTAAAATCCTCGGTAAATCCGCATCCATCGCCAACATTAATATAACCGGCTAAAGTACCTCTATCAAGTAAAGTAGCGCCTTGAGCCAATAAGGCGGCGTTTCTCACAGCGCCCCTGCCGGGGACGGCATTTACCGGTACAGCGCCGGTTAAGGATACGTACACAGTACCGGGAGCATAATTACGATATAATTGTTTGCCTAACAAGAAATCATTACCGGCTGCATCTGTAAAGTAATAACGCACCTGCATATCATAAACCTGAGCCGGATCGCCTGCAATTGTAATCGCTTCGTTTACGGTTAACTCATCGCCGGGATCAAATTCCGCACTCCAAGCGCCGGCTGCATCTAAGGTATATATTTCGTCAATATTGATTTCGGGTGCAACTATTGCATCAATCGAAAGCATATCAGGCGCATCTTGTACTACAACCTGTCCGCTATCGCCTTCAAAAACCACAGCGTCAGAACTTACGGCATAAGCGCTGCTAATTACCCCTAAAACTACAAATGCGCTAATTGCGATATAAAGCATTTTTCTCATTTCGGCCCTGGTCTCCTCAAGTAAATATGGTAAAAGAGAGCCGGAAATAACTTTACCGCCGGCTCTCCCGCCCCATATCAAACTAATTAACAACAACCAAAACTACTCGGAAATGTGTTCCTGAATACCAGCAGCAACCGGATCAATAGGAGTAACCGCAACCGGAGCAACCGCAGCAGGACCGCCGCCGCAGGTCAATGAGGCATTATCATAATGCACCACATCCGGTGAACTATCATAGACGGCCACGCCAGCCTTACCGGAAGCAAAAGAGCTGTCCACAAGAGAGGTCAACAGGTTACCATTAATGTAAAAAGTCAAGGTACTGCCATTGACATCCACTGCGAGTGTATTCCAAGCGCCCAGACCCTGATTTATAAATGCTGACGCAGTCCAAGGCACTAGGGTGCTGGAAACGCCGCCTACGTGTTTCCAAACGCTACAGTCTCCAGTGCTAGTAATCCAAAAACCATAGCCATCCCCAGCGGCGCCGAAGTAGTCATTTTCCCTAAACAACAACCCCATGGATGTCCCGTCACCAGCGGTCTTTTGTAAGCTCACTTCATAAACAAAGTCACTGTAAGTGTCATTGTAAGAGCTAGTTCCCCAAGTAAGAGAGCTGTTTCCACTCATTACATACTCATTAGTCACACTCCAACGTCCGCTGCCGTCGTCTACCCAATTATCGGCTGCGCCGTCATTAAAGTCCTCAACAAATCCATAGGCTCCGCCGGCTCCGCTAATGTTCACATATCCGGCCAAAGTACCTCTGTCAAGCAAAACAGGACCTTGTGCCAGCAGAGCGGCGTTTCTTACAGCGCCTCTGCCGGGAGCTGCATTTGCAGGTACAGCGCCGGTTAAGGATACATACACAGTACCGGGACTATAATTACGATATAATTGTTTGCCTAACAAGAAATTGTTACCAGCGGCATCAGTAAAGTAATAACGCACCTGCATATCATAAACCTGAGCAGGATCGCCTACAATAGTAATAGCTTCATTTACGGTTATCACATCGCCGGGAGCAAACTCCGCACTCCATGCGCCGGTTCCATCAAAAGTATAGAGCTGATCAATATCAACACCGGCAGGAATACCGCCGCCGCAGGATACATCATACTTAAGCTGATATAAGACGCCGTCCAACTCATTTGCTGCGTAAAAGAAACCATTGTCATAATCAAAGGCCAAACCGCGGATTCTTACGGACACTCCAATTATAGCCGGCAGATTATACGTAGCCAAAATAGTGCCTGTAAGGTCCATTTCAATCAAATCTGTTCCATTGTTATGTACAGCACACAGATGATCTGTACAAGGATCATAGTGCATCCCCAGAGGGGTGGTCATAGCGGCAAATGTACCCGCCAAGACGCCGGCTGAGGTATATTCTTCAATAGTACCAGCGGCGTATTGGGTAACATACAGATTGCCGGTATTATGATTAGCGGCAATACCGGTCTGATCTGATCTGCTGGTTTGGAAAAGGCTAAGCGGGTTTCCGGCATAATCCGATTCTGTTACCGTTGCACTACTGGCGCTTGAGGCAAAAAATGTACCGGTTACCGGATTAAAGGTTAAACCATGAGCCGGATCAGCTTCTGCATAAGGCCAAGTAAAACCGCCTCCCGTAGGCAATCCAGCCAAATTATACTCCCAAACATTTTGAGTAGAATGTTCAAAAAGCCACAAAGAACCGGTATCCGTATTGTAAGTCATCCCTACAGTAGCCGGAATAGGCGTGTTCTGACCGGTATAAGTAACTGTACCAGCCGCTGTATTATCGTTTATACGCGCCCCGCCGGCGCCGGGACCGGCGCTGTCTGAGGCCGCCCCGCCGGCAAATGCCAGAGAACTGCTTAATAACATCGCAGCAGCAATTGACATCACCGCAAATTTTAAAGATTTATTTTTCAAAATAATGCCTCCTGTTAAAAAAAAACTACATTTAAATTAAAACCACTTCCCAATAAATACAAATCCTAATTAGCCCGAGGATCACCTCCTAATTAAATTAGCACACCTTTGGCGCGAATTTCTGTAGATGCCGAACTTTAGGTCGAGTATCGCTTACGCCGGTCTTAAAGTTTGTTGTACCTTTGACAGGCCGATATAAAAGTCGGCATCTACAATAAAATGGAATTTCCTCTACAATTAACATATCGCACCTTCTGCTGCGGGTTATGTTTCTGGGTGTCTCACCCCAAAACAATTGCTTAAGCGCTAGGTGTGTTTCTATAATAGGTTTTAAGTTTGTCATTCTGAAGCGAAGAATCTACTAGCATATCCAAGCAGATTCTTCGGTCGGCTTGCGCCTCCCTCAGAATGACAGTTATAAAAAGTCGGCATGGGACATACCGAAACATATTCAACAAATCTTAGTCACAAGTATCTATGCCGGTTTGCCCCAAAGTGCAGTTCACACTTTTTACGCCGGTAAAATCAAAAACCCTGTTTCTGGCAGCGTCCAAGACAGTGCCTTCAATGCTCTGACAATCAGCCGAAACAGTCCCGTCAACAATCAGGGTAGTACCCGGAAACAACAACTGCGCTGTAAAATAACATTTTATTCCTGCAATATCATTACACATCAAATAAGTAGAAGCGCTACAAGTATGCGACTGTTTGAAAAAAGTCCCGTCCATTTCAAAATGAAAACAATCCTGCATTATAAATCGACCGCCGCGACTTAAAGAAACATTATAAACAGAACCCGGCAGGCAGGCCTGATAAACAACTTCACCGCCTTTATTCTGATCAGTTTCAGATTTATCTTCTGCAAAAGAGCCTTTAGTAAATACGAGTAAACAACCTACGCACACAAAAAAAACAAATAACTTCTTACCACTAGAAAACAACAAACTCACCTCCCCTACACAAACAACTTAAAGGCTGCTGATTAAAACGTGAGATCGACATAAGAACACTAAAAGGTTTTATATATCAATCAATTGATATAAATTTACTGTAGGGGAGGAGTTTATCCCCAATGCCGTTAACTTAAGCTTTATACTATAATGAAAAGCTCTTCTTAGCCTGTCATTCTGAGGCCGGAGGCCGAAGAATCTACTCGCATACGCATACAGATTCTTCACTCCACTTCGTTTCGTTTAAGAACGACAATTTCCTTAACTTAATGGCATTGGAGTTTATCCCCTCCCAAATCATGGGCGGGGATAAGCCGCCGCCCCTACAGTTTAATGAATTCAACAAATTTTATGTCGAACTCACGTTATTAAAATAAACAGCCGATACAACAAGTTAATCAAGGAACACTTATCACCACAAGAGCGGCTGACAAGAGTATTCCCTTCTTTCCAATTAAAGCAAAAGAGGAAAGAAACTTCCTTCAATTTTAGGCTCTGATTTTTTCTGGAAAAGAATATATTACTTTATATTAATATAATATAGGCTGGACAAGCATTTTGCAAGAAAAAAGTAACTATTTTTTGACCTTTTTATTTTTACCACTAAAGTTATCATACAACTCAACTAATTAGTTATTACTTGTTTTTTCAAATTAGCGCGCCTGCCGGTGCGGGCTATTGTAGCCGCCGGCCAAAAAGCTCAGCCCCATGGGGCGGGTTTAAAAACCCGCATCTACTTAGACACAACTGTCATTCTGATAACCCAGCATAAAAGCTTTTTCATTTATCTTATAAGTTTTTTTAGGCGCCAATTGTGCAACAGCCTGAAGCCAAACATCTTTTTCTAATGATAAATAATTAGCCAAAACTCCCAATAAGGCCACATTTACCGCCTTAATATTCCCCGCTTCTAAGGCCAGCTTTATACCATCCACCAAAATTATATTCCGCCCGCTCTGCCTTAACTGCCCAATTAAATCCAATTCACAATTGGAGCTGCCCATAGGATTAAGCTTAAAATTATTTATAATCGCCGGAGCATCCGCTCTTAAGCAGTCTATGCTGCGGCAGGCTTCAATTAGTTCAAAAGACAATAAAATATCAGTCTGCCCGTTTTGAGGCAGCGGAGAATACACCTTTTGACCAAATCTAAGACAAGAGCTAACGCTGCCGCCCATCTGCGACATACCCTTTATTTCATTTTTTTTAACGTCAAAACCAGCGAGCATCAAAGCGCAAGCAACTATTTCGCTGGCCATAATAATACCCTGACCGCCTATACCAACGATAGAAACACTTTTTGTATCCATTTTATAATTCTTTTTTTTAAGCACTCTCAATAGCCCCCTGCCGGCATACATATTCACAAACAGGACAGCCATTACACATTACAGGTTCTATTTTTACTTTTTTATTATCTGTTTCACCCAAAGCCGGACACCCCAGCCCAAGACAAACCCCGCAGCCATTACACTTTGCCGCATCTATTTTACGCTTTTGATATTTCCTTTTTTTATCCAGCAATAAACAGCTTCGTTTTGAAATAATAAGCGAGGGTTCTTCCCTTTTAATTTCCTCTTTTAATACCTTATAAACAGTATCCATATCATATGGGTCAAATGTTATCACCCTTTTAAAACCGACCGCCTCACCCAATTTGACTAAATCAACCGCCTGAGAACCCTCTCTTTTAAGAGTCTTGCCCGTGCCCGGATGATCCTGAAAACCGGTCATAGCAGTAGTATGATTATCCAAAACAATAACCGTACCAACTCCCTTATTGTAAATTACATCAATAAGAGCTGTAATACCAGAATGAAAAAAAGTGGAATCGCCAATTACAGCCACCGCTTTTACATCGGGATCACTCACCGCCTTTTCAAAACCCAAAGCGCAGCCAATGCTCGCCCCCATACAAAAAACAGCGTCAATCGCCTCTAAAGGAGGCAGCGCTCCCAAAGTATAGCAGCCAATATCGCCCATTACCCTAACTTTTAATTTCTTTAAGAAATAAAACACCCCGCGATAAGCACAGCCGGGACAAAAACTAGGCGGTCTGGCCGGTAAGTGTGATTTATCCGAAACATCGGCAGCCTTACGCCTTATCCCCAAAGCATCCGCTATTATATCAGGATTAAGCTCGCCCACTGAGGGTATCGCTTCTTTTCCGATAACTGAGCATCCCATAGCCCTTATCTGCTCTTCCAAAAATGGATCAAGCTCTTCTATAACATAGACTTTATCCACCGATGCACAAAATTCTTTGATCTTATTTTGCGGCAATGGATAAGTTACACCCAACTTAAGTATAGAGGCCTGCGGTACTACCTCTTTTACATACAGATAGACAATTCCACTGCATATTATACCCAAGCGCCGATTATTATATTCTACCCTGTTACACCCAATCGTTTCAACTAAACCGGCTATCTGCTGCATACGATTTTCCATAATAAGGCGCCTTTTACGGGCAAAAACCGGAATCATCACATATTTAGCCACATCCTTATCAAACGGCGGGTGGATTACTTCATGTCTTTCGCCAAGCTCTACCACGGATTTTGAATGAGAAATCCTGGTAGTAGTCCTAAGCATAACCGGAGTATCGAATTTTTCGCTTAAATCAAAAGCCAGTTTGGTAAAATCTTTAGCCTCCTGGCTGTCCGCCGGCTCTAACATAGGCGCTTTAGCAAACTTGGCATAATTCCGGTTATCCTGCTCGCTTTGAGAGCTGTGCATATAAGGGTCATCAGCGCTTACAATGACAATACCCGCGCACACGCCGGTATAAGCTAAAATCATAAATGGATCGCTTGCTACATTCAACCCTACGTGCTTCATGGCAACCAAACTCCTTGCTCCGCCCAAACCGGCGCCTATTCCTTTTTCCAAGGCTACCTTTTCATTAATCGACCATTCAGCGCAAACTTGATCATATTTTGCCAATTCTTCCAATATTTCAGTGCTGGGAGTACCGTGATAAGCAGTCGCAAACCTAACTCCGGCCTCATAACTCCCGCGGGCAATAGCTTCATTGCCGGACAACAATTTTTTCATATACGATTACCTGATAAAATAATAAAATTTAGCGTAGCTAGGGTGCGGATTACCCGCCTTTAGCCGCCAATGCCGTTGACTTAAGAGAACTGTCATTCTGAACGCAACGGAGTGAAGAATCTACTCCCATATGCAAGCAGATTCTTCGGTCGGCTTGCGCCTCCCTCAGAATGACAGTTATAAAAAGTCATATTTTTAGGGATGTCTCACCCCGAAAAATAAAACACAAATTTCAAGATACAAAGGGCGGGTTTGAAACCCGCCCCTACAGAAATCAAACTAACTTCCGTATCAAACAAAATATTTACTCTACATTTACATAATTAACCAGCCGATCACGAACGGCAATCGGACCGCCTTGCTCAGCAACAAAAAGTACATGACTTAAAGTAGCCCGACCGCTGGCTGCCGCAGCAGGCATTACAGCATCCCTGGAAAGATAAAATGTCCCTGGTGTAGCGCCCCCATAAGTACGATTTGCCAGCAAACTTTCAACCCCGTCTGCATCAGTAAGAAATGTACGGATATTAAAGTCATATAACTTTGAAGGGTCACCCTCTATATTAACCGCCAGATTAACGCTAAGATTATCGCCAGGCGCAAAAATAGCGCTCCAATGCGGCGTCGCATCTTCCGTGTATACCTGATCTATACTGCCAGCCGTCAACATACTACCGCTGGGATAATGCACGTAACAGGATGTTTTTTTTCTGTCAAACACACAATCAGCATGACCCAAGGCAACTACATTTAGAATCTCTCCCTTACCGGTAGCGATTGCCGCCGGTATTGTGCAATCAAAGGCCACATAATATGTTCCTGGAGCATAGCCTCCATATGTTTTTGAACGCATCAGGCTTTGTGTTCCAAGCGCATCCACAAAAAAGGTGCGAAGCTGAAAACTATACTCTTCAGCCGGATTACCATGTATGGTTATTGCCAGATTAACCTTTACCGTATCATCGGGTGCAACTACAGCATTCCAAGCGCCTGTTACATCCTTAGTGAACACTTGTTCCGCTTCCACATAGATTCTATCGTATTTTGAAATATAAAAATCGTAATCCGTGCCATTAAACGTAGAGCCTAAAACAATAACATTAGCATATTGATCAATGGCTACTCCAGTACCATAATCATCAACGCCTTTATCAACGGTAGCAACCCAGCACTCTCCGCCGCCGGGATCATACATTACAGTACAAATATCTGCATTGCCGGTAACAGTATTTATTGACTCACCGGTAATTACTATGTAATTTCTAGCATCTATAGCCAGATTCCAGAATCTTTCGTTTGTACCGCCATCATAAATCTTGCTCCACAAAATACTGCCGCCAGCGGTATACTTTATCACGCTATAATCCTTGTTCAGTCCATTATCAGAACTGCAGGCAAGCACTATCCGGTCAGCCGAATCGGTTTTCACCTCATATAAATATTCATTGACCCCATCATCATATGAAAGCTCCCAGAGCAAGGCTCCAGCGGAATTGTATTTTAAAAGTCTTACGTCAGAAGTCACTGAATTATCAAAATAACCGGCTACAATAACATTATCCATTGAATCAACCGTAACCGTAAAGCCGCCGTCCTTACTACCGCTGTCATATGCCTGCGCCCAAACAAGAGCGCCGCTTGGGTCATATTTTATAGTACATATATCAGTATTGGCGCCATTAAAAAATGAACCGGTAACCAAAATATTATTAGCCGAATCAATATCAACGCCCCAGCCGCACCAATCATCAGCAGCGCTGTCAAAAGTTTGTGACCACAAAAAGGCGCCCGCTGAACTAAACTTCATGGTCATAAAATCATAATCAGCCCCATTATACGCTGAACCTAACAACACTACATCATCATTGGCATCAAGGCTGGCAGCCCAGGCCCAGGCATAATTACCTAAATATTGAACATTACTCCACAATAAATTACCATCTGCATCGTATTTAACCACAAAATAAGAATTCAACCAATCAGGAGCAGGGCCGCAAGTGGTACCTGAAATTACTACATTATTCGCAGAATCGATTAACACAGTCCCTGAAGCGGTCGCCCAATCATCCCCGCCGCCGTCAAATAGCCTATTCCATTTCTCATTACCGTCTGTATCGTATTTTATAATACGCAGATCAGCAATCATCCCCTCATGACCAACCACCACAATATCGCCCGCCTTATCCACAACTACGCCGCCGCTGGCCGCCCAGTCATCTATACCGCTATCATGGGTACGAACCCAGGAAACAGATGGAGAAGCTGCGCTGGCTGCGGCAGGTAGAAAGGCCAATAGGCTCAACAAACATAAACCCAGAAGCGCTGTTCTTTTCATACAATTTTCCTCCTAAAAGTTAGTAGACAACTAAATTACTACTGCCGACCATCTCAAAGTTGCTCGTTTTTTTTAGCCCCATCTAAATTCCAAATCCCGCTTCACATCAACATACGCTAAAAAACAATATCGTCTTTTCTTTATTAACAAAAAAGAGAACCCTGTAAAACTATCCAGCTTACAACAAGTAGGTTTACCATTAGCTGTTTTCAACTTTTCGTTCAAACACCAAAAAAAGAAGGGACAAACTACCCGCGGCGAAATAATTATTACTAGCCGCTACCACATCTATCCACCCCCCTGTCGGCCTTTAGCCAGCAGAGGATTGCCCACAATAGATTATATAATTTTCTATATCTGGACAAAGACCTAAAAAAACTTCTCTTGAATCTAACTGCTACAAACTTCTTTTCAAACTTGATAAGCCTAATCTATAAAAACCACCTCCTTGAAGCCGAATAAAGGTGCATAATATAACCGCTTGTAGATACTGCCTGTTAACTTGTCATTCTGAATGACGGCTACCCCTTATCAAACACTTTTTACTTAAGGGCCGTCCCTAAACTCTGAGAAGCTTTTAAGATAATACCAATTAACTTCTCCCTTGCCCGCTGCAAATCCTTATTAGAAAAAACCTTATCAATTCGTTTTGTATCTGTATCATCGCGTATTTCCAAAGACTTAAAAGGAGCCAGAATACGCAGAAATTCTTTTTCCAATTTATAAGCCAGTTCACTTTTACTTGCGCTTTTAATTTTTTTCAATTCTTTTATTAATTTTTGTGCTGT
Source organism: bacterium (assembly GCA_024276125.1). Taxonomy (GTDB): domain Bacteria; phylum SZUA-182; class SZUA-182; order SZUA-191; family JAJRXT01; genus JAJRXT01. Next base: position 49,791 of record JAJRXT010000129.1, on the reverse strand, counting down.
TAGGGCATAGCGCAAATCATTTACGCCTTTACTTACAGCCTCCCAACAATATGTAGAAGCAATAGCCCCTTCAAGTGTGGGATATGCCAAGGTGGCGTCAATCCCGTCGGAATCATCAAATGGATTGCCTTTGGGGCGATAATACGTCCAGGCACAAACGCCGTCTAAGTGAGAATTAAACAAATAAAAACCATATAACAGGCGGGCATAAAATGGATATCTTAAAAAGCCCAAGGGCAGATAATATGTCTCGCTCCATGAATGTTTGGATGAGGGTTTGCCGTTTGGTTCTATTTGACCGGTTTCATATTCCTGCTGGAGTCCTTTAATATACTGCCATAAATCCTGATTTAGCGGACGTCTTCTTTTTATCCCCAATTTTTGTACAGCTAAAGGATAATTCGCCCAGTCAAGCGGTTCAAACAGATTTTTTTGTTTTAGCTTATGAGAGGGTAATTTTACATAAACCGAACTGCCCGGAACACGCAATTGCACCCCGAATAAATAAGGCAGGGAGGTACCCACCAAACCGCCCATTTGATGAATCCGCCGCGATAATTCCAGATGTTTCAGCATCCTGTTCCATGAATTATTAAATCGTCGTTTGGGCTGCGGCTCGTCTATTCCGTAAAAAATTTGCTTAATGCCATAACGCTTATGTACGGCTGCGTCTTTATTAACGGGAGCATCATCGTGCATAACAGTATGAAATCCATTTTTTTTAAGTATTTGATAGTATTTTTCAGGATCATCTTTATTCACCAAACGCCTCATGCGCGTAGCATTCATACCATGTTCGCTCTGATCGATAAGCGCCGCCTCAAAATATTTACTTCTCGGAGTACCAAAATCATTAGACATCGCCAGTATATATTTATCCGCAGGATCAAGAGCAAAAGGCAAAACCTCAAGTTTTATGGTAATCTCTTTTTTTATCATGCTGAAAGTGACGCTCTCCAGCCTTACTAAAAGCTCATATATCCCGGGCGTAATATCCGACGGTAATTTTACGTTCAGCACAAAGTATTTAGCCTTGTTTTTTTTAATTTCAGTATATACAAAATCGCGGTCATTAATAGAAATAAGCTGTCCCTTTGACCAGTTATCAACCTGCCGGTAAAAGCCCTCTTCATTATAAACCAAAATATCAGGCACAAGCCGCTCGGCGCTATTATCATCGCCCAGCATAGACATCCACCTAGACGAACGAGGTATTTTAGTCACCAGCCTTAAATCACCCGCCAAACCGGAGACAATATATCTGGGCGCGCCTAAAAAACTTATACGGATTTTCCCCAAATCCTCCAAGCCCCTAATACCGAATACCATTTAATCTATCTCGCCCGGAGTTGCTCTTATTTTCAACTCAGGGGCAGCGCCCCATAATTTAGTTGGGGAAAATGATTCCTCCGGTAGATTTACGGACAACTGTTCAGGATAAAACACCTCCATAATAGCTGCTTGCTTGGGCGCTTCTACGCGGCCAGCCAAGGCATAAAGCCGCCCGCCCCAAACGATAAGCAACATAATAGACGCTAAAACAGCTATAATCGGTAATTTACGCTTAAAATTCAATTTAAATCCTATGTCTGTAGATGCCAACCTTTAGGCCGGCCATCAAACTCAAAACAAACTCGTAGCGGCGGGTTTTTAAACCCGCCCTCTTGAGGGCTAACAATCCGAGCTTTAAAGTCGGCAGAATAAGAGTATAAGACTCTTACATATCAAACAATTAACATAGATTTACAGTAAGGGAGAGGCTTGTCCCCTCCCAAATTACGGCAATGTTGTTGACTTAAGATACGTTGACACTGAAAAGTCTCTTTTAGTCTGTCATTCTGAGGCCGCAGGCCGAAGAATCTGCTCGCTGTTGCGGGCAGATTCTTCACTCCACTCCGTTTCGTTCAGAATGACAATTTCCTTAATTCAACAACTCTTATGTCGAACTCAGGTTATTATAGAAACATAACCTGTCGTAGCTGCCGACCTAAAGGTCGGCAGCTACAAAGGGGAAAAATGTAATTCATATACTATTAAATTAAATCCAGACTCCCTTATCCATAAAAACAAAACAAGACCTTATAGAATTAAAAGCCGGCGCCCAAAACGACTCCGGTATCCTAAATCTTATTTTAATGCCGCTTGCGCCGGTTAAATAGCGTTCATTGGCAAAGACCAGACTACTGCACAAAACAACCAAAAAGACATGCTTTACCTTGGTAAAACCAAATTTGGTAAGTATGTGCTGATTAGTATAATTATCCCGCATAACGCTCACGCAGATCTGCTTATCCTTTTTATGCTCGCTCTCATCATATATAAGCTGAAGCAATCTGTACGTAGTATATGTACCAAACCCCAAACCCCTAAAATTCGGGTTTACTTCCAAGCGATGTAATAATACCTCGCCGGAATCAATCATATCATGAGAAAAAAAAGCGGGAACGCCCTGCGTTATTTTAGCCCAATAGTATGAAACCACTTGATTGTCTTTAAATAAATATATCCCCACATCCCCGCGGTTTAAATAACGTCTGAATTTACGTACATATGAAGCGCCTTTCCATGGGCTGATTTTATGTACATTAGCCGGCGTAACCCTCTCTGCAACAATCCCTTCCGGCATAGTAGCGCTAAGGGCAGACACGCGTACCAAAGGTAATTTATACATATACTGCCTGCTTATGTGTATAAAGCGCGAGGTAATAAGAGCTGTTAATTTGTATAAGCGGCTCATAAGAGATAACCTTAAGTTCTACATAAAACTTGTTGATTTTGTTATACTGTAGGGAACAAGCCCCCAATGCTGTTGACTTAAGCTAACGGTCATTCTTAAACGAAGCGAAGCACAGTGAAGAATCTACTCGCTGTTGCGGGGGGAGATTCTTCGGCTGAAAGCTGAAGAATGAGAAGCAAAGCGCAGTGAAGAATTTGCACGCGTACGGACGGGAGATTCTTCGGCCTGCGGCCTCAAAATGACAAACATAAACTAAAAAAGACCCAAAACCACAAATTAATGTCCTTGAATACCAACAAAAATCAAAAAATTATTTTTAGGGAAAAAACTGCTCACAGATTAATCAAACCAACGAATAACTCTATAGCCTTCGGCATAATTACATCCAATCTCCATACCGCGCTGCTTAGCTTTTGTTTGAATGCCTTCTATAGAAAAAGGATGAGGAAAAGGATGGATTTCATTAGGATAGCAGGTGAAGGCCTGTTGTTTTAATTGAATGCTCTCTTCTATATTCACGTAAAAATTGGCCGTAAAGGCTCCTGCAAAATATTCAGCCTGCGCGGGAATCTCACAGCCCAAAAGAGAGATACGTTTATCTATAGACCTGCCGTAAACCAAGGCCGCCTCATGGACAATCCTATGGTCACGATTTAAATCGCCTGCCGAATGAGTAATAATCATATCGGGGTCAAATTTGAATTGTTTAATTTTATTCACAATATCTTTAATCAAAAATGCTTCAAATCCCTGATCGGGTAAATCCAAAAAATAAAGGTTCTCCGGCAACAATCCCAACACCTTAGCCGCATCATAAACATGCGGGCGATTATTCGGCGCTCCATCACGAGCAATAAGCAGCCCGTCTGAGGCAATCAATACGTCAACACGGCAGCCGCGCTTTATTAAAAGCGGAATATATCCGCCGCAGCCTAAGGTTTCATCATCAGCATGAGCTACAAAAACCAACACATTTTTTATAGCCCTAGTATACATCCGAATCCCCCATAGTCACATACCAATTACCATTATTTAAGGCTTGCTCCCACGATAGCATTTTGGGATTAACATATGCCAATAAAAACCGCTCCGTCTTTTGTTTTATAAAGCCCCTATTTATAAAAGAATCAAAATAAGGCGCCTGCTGTAACATCCAGGCGGAAAGACTAACGCTTTTATCTATTGTAGATAAAAAAACAGCTTTGTCAATAAAAAATTCAATTAGTTCCGACCGCATAGGGTTTATAAGCAAATCCACAATATGTGATTTACTACCCACAGTATCTTTATCAAATTTTTTATAGACCATATATCCTAAAACCAAACCGCCGTCATAGGCTATAAAAATACGATAATCATCATCCGGCTTTTTCACGTAGCGCCAGTTGAGATAAGCCGCCTTGCGCTCGCAAACATAGGTGAAAATACCGCTTACCTGATCCCACAACCTGTCCACGCCCGCATCAAAATGCTTTACTTCTACAATATTTATGGAAGTATCTGATTTTATTTTTTTTGAAACAACCTCTTTGGATAATTCTTTTTGTATGAAGGGTATTTCAAACACACAACGCCAATTATTATTAAGCGCTCCTTTTAATGATTTTTCATTGGGTAATACATAACATAGGGGAATACCGGACTCATGAATATGCTCCATATCCGCTTTAAGCATGGCCGCGTGCATTCCCATGCGTCTGTAATCAGGATGAGTCATAGCATCCACCGGCACATAGCACTTAGCCTCCTGCCCGTCAACCTGCCACTTAAAAGGCGTAAGACCGTATAGCCCGACAATCTTACCCTTGTCTTCAGCAATCCAAGCTTTGGCCGGATAATCAATATTACTCATGTATTCCCAGCGCCAGCGTTCTTCGGTAAAGGGAGCGTGCGGCTGTACCAGATTAATCAATTCAATGATATTTTCTATATCGGAGGCAGTAAACTGCCTTATATTCCATGTAGACATATTGTTTTTATTCCTGTCTATGTTTCTTATCTCAAAGCCGAAACTACTATAACGTAAGTTCGACATAAAAGTTCTTGATTTTGTTATCTTGTAGGGGCGGGTTTGAAACCCGCCCCTACAGCGAGAGGAGATATGTCACTCTTCTACAAAAATTTTACGTCAATCAAATCTATACAAAACACCAACTAGCTGATATATAAAAACATTTTAGTTTTTATTATGTCGAACTCAGGTTACTATAGCGTCCTAACCCTGTCATTCTGAATAAAGCGAAGCGGAGTGAAGAATCTCCCGTTCAATCGCGGAGGGAGAACTTAATGCTGTTGACTTAAGGTATTTTAGCAAAAAGGACAAAAACCTTGCCGCAGCCGTAGGGTGGATTAAGGGGTCTTATATAACAGATTATCTTAAAAAAGTAAAGAACGCCCAACAGCCTAAAAATCACCCCGAATCCACCACAATTACAATTAGTTATAAAATAACGATGGTGGAACCGCAACTATAAAAAACGCAGGCTTAACATATTTTTTTTGTAGTCTTATTTCCAATATGGGCTTGTTCCACCCTACATTTTTAAACTGTCATTCTGAATGAAGCAAGGCGGAGTGAAGAATCTCCCGTTCAATAGCGGAGGCAGATTCTTCGGCCTACGGCCTCAGAATGACAGGCTAAGAAACGCCCTTTTCGTACATAACAAATTTAAAAAACATCATTTATCTAAAAAAGGCGCAAAAACCGTCTGTAAAATTATCTTTATATCCCCGCAAAAAGACCTTTTTTCTATATACTCCATATCCACCGCCAGTTTACGCGGCATGGAAACATTTAAATAATGCTCTTTCCAATTTTCAGCCTCAAAGGTATTTTCTTCGTCAAAGTCATTATGCAGCCTAACCCAAGCCAGACTTGTCATCCCCGGTTTTACGGAAAGGACATTACGGTCTTGCCGGCTATAATGTTTCACAAAAAACGGGGATTCCGGCCGGGGTCCCACCAGACTCATATCGCCTTTTAATACATTAATCAACTGAGGCGTCTCATCCAGTTTCAACCTGCGCAGCCATCTGCCGGCTTTTGTAATGCGAGTATCGGCGCCATAAGTCACCTGAGGACCTATTTTATCCGCATCCTTTATCATGGTTCTAAACTTTAACAGACCGAATTCTCTGCCGCCTTTACCGACTCTGGCAGCCGAATAAAACACGGGGCCATCTGAATCCAGCTTAACCAGCAAGATAAGAATAACCCATATCGGCATTAAAAGAATCAATCCGAAACCGGCGCTAAAAATATCCAGACCACGTTTTAAAAATTGATACAAATTATTCATACCGAATTACTTATAAAAACCGCCGGATTCATGAGCCATACCGACCATACCATAGGCTAGGCGCACCCGATCGTTTTTAGGAAAAAGCTTAAACATACCCTGAAAAGTCAGTTGACTAAGCTTGTTAAGTAAAAAGAATTTCAACCATGGATTTAATATTACGACAAAATTAGCCGGTTTTTTATCAAAACCCACCCTTAATTTATAATCATTTACCCCTTTAATCGGTCTTATAGATTTGGTCCCGCCGCATACACAAACAACCTCCGGCCTTTTGTTGAGTACATTATTTAACACTGTATACAATAGAGCATAATTGGGATAATAAGCCCTAAAATCGCTTCGCGACATAAGATGCAGTATTTCAAACACCTTACCCACCTGAAAAGCAATCATATATGAGGCCAATTTGCCGTCAACCAATGTCCCCCAAACTTCAGCCCCGGCAGTATCCTTACCGGCGCGGCACATAGCGCTCCAGCGCTTATAATCTAAAAAAGCCGGATCATGACGCTTCTGCCTGCCCAGAGTATCAGTATTTAATTTAAAACCCTCTTTAGCCAGATAATCAAAATCAATAGGTTCAACACTACATTTTTTAAGCGCCTTCCTCATATTCCTTCTGGTACTGGCGCCCATATTTTTAAAATCATAGGTTTTATCATAACAGCAGTATAAATAACCCTCCTGACCCAATCCAGCGCTTTTGGTACTGTATTTTAAACCCCATATACGGTGTTTACGAAACAATTCCTGTATTTCCGCAGGCTCAGGTTCTATAATTCCTGAAGGAGGCATAGCCTGATAAAAGTTATTACTCATCTCCAGCCAATAAAAATTTTTACTTTTAATAACTTTATAACCGGAACGTTCGTAGAATTGCCTCATATATTCTAAATTCAAGGTGTTTCCCTTATTATTAACCTGTAGAGGCGGCGGCTTGTCCCCGCCAGAATCAATGGGAGAGGACAAGCCTCAATGCTGTTAACTTAAGGTAGCTGTCATTCTGAACGAAACAAAGTGGAGTGAAGAATCTGTCTCTATATGCAATAAGATTCTTCGGCTTCCAGCCTCAGAATGACAGACTAAGAAAAGTTTTTTTAAGCACAAAATTTCCTTAAGTCAACAGCATTGGAAGTAACCCCGCCCTATCCTATTTCACCAAAATCGGTTTGAGTCCTTCTAATTTATCTTCTGATATTTTATCTTTAACCAAACGTCGATATTCCCTATCCGTCCGCCTGAAATATATACGCTCATCAAACATATCAAGCGCCAATTCCCGGGCGGCGGCTCCCATATTCTGCATTTTATTCGGATCAGATATAATTTCCACTATAGCATCCGCGAGACTCACCGCATCCTTAACCGGTATCAGCCTGCCGGTTATATTATCCTTCACAATCTCGCGCGTACCCCGTACATCAGTGCCCACCACCGGCTTACCCATTGCGCCGGCTTCCATCAAAACCCGCGGTATGCCCTCGGCATAAGAAGGTAGCGCCACCAGATCAACCGCCGCCATGATATCGGCTACATCATTGCGCCGGCCTAAAAAAAACATGGTATCCTCAAGTTTATTTTTCTTGATTAACTCCCGAGGGTCTAATGCGCCGGCTTTATGATGTACCGCTCCAATGGCAATAAATTTAATCGGCAGTCCTTTTTTAGATATAATGCGCACAGCCTCGCAATATTCCCTGAATCCCTTCTCAGCAACCAGCCTGCCCACCATACATACTATCTTATCCGATTCGCTAAACCCCAATTCACTGCGTTTTTTGCTCACCAGAGCAGGGCTGACCCTAGCCGGATTAAAAGTATCTATATCAATACCGTTTCCCAAATATTTTAACTTACCGGCAGGGGCTATCCCGCTTTTTTCGGCGACAGCAATATCTTCTCTATTTTGCGAAAATATTAAATCGGAAAAAAAAGCGCCGAATTTCTCCACCCATTTATATATAAAAACAGCCAAAGGGTGCATCTCATCATGAAAATGAAAGCCGTGAATAGTATGAAGAACAATAGGTACTCCGGCTATTCGGGCGGCCAGCCGTCCATATAACCCGGGCTTTATGGTATGGGTGTGTACAATATCGAATTTTTCTTTGCGGAAATAGGAAATTAATTTAAAAAGCGCAGCCAAATCCTTAAAAGGGGTAATCTTATGTGAGAAGGCAATAGCTTTTACAAATATACCGTCCGGAGTATACATATCGCCTTTTACAATTTGCCCGGGATTACAAATTATGGATATATCATAGCCCTGTTTTCTTAGATAGAGCATCTGATTGCGCATATGAATCTGAATACCCACATCAAAATTACTTAAATGAACTACTTTAATTTTTTTTTTCATTGATTGTTTTAGTTAAGCACAAATGTAGGCGCCGACCGAAAGATCAGTCTGTTAGAAACCAATGTTATTGTAGGCTATTAATTTTACAAGAAAATCTTTGTTAGCCTGTCATTCTGAAGCCAAAGGCCGAAGAATCTACAGCCTACGTGAGAAGATTCTTCACTGCGCTCCGCTTCGTTCAGAATGACAGCTATTAAAACAAATATTATCCAGCGCCTTAAGTCAACAACATTGCCATTAGGGGCGGGTTTAAAAACCCGCGGCTACAAAGAGAAAAATGGACTCTTTAACGATTATCTCAGGCAATATATCCCAGAGCTTTCAGCCGTTCTTTTACCTCATCCCGCTCGTCTTGGGAATATGAATACTCATCATCCTGTTTTTTATAGTTTGTCTTCTCATATTCCACGGGACGCTGTGCAAGCAGCTCCGGTCTGAAAGCATCTTTTAAGAGCGCTCCGTCCAGATCATCAGGTATGGGCAGACCCAATCCGTACAGGATACAGGGCAGTACGTCTGTAATCTTAGCGTTAGTAACTTGTTCAGCCTGTCTATAGCTGGGGCCTTTAGCTATAAATATTCCACGCATAGTATGCCCGCCGGAAGGCTCAGTTAAATACTCAGACATAAGCTCGCTGGAATAACCCAATATACCCAGATCAGCATACAAATCATTCACCCATTCCACATAAAGATCAGGAGTGGGAAAGCCCTCGGCTCCGCCGGGAAGCTCGTTTTTATCCAATATCCGTTTAACCATTTTTTGACCGGTCCCCGGATCGGTTAATTTATAAAGCTGTTCTTTAATATAAGCCGTCAGCTCATCATATTCAGCGCCGGCCTCCACACACCCTTGCGGCTCGCGCCATTTTAGATTTATATATATCTGCCCCACTCCACCCATGGTGTATGCCTTGGTACGGCTCCAGTCTATATTGGAATTCAGCGTCATATGAGAATTGATCTTAGCCCGCAAATCACCGGGAAGCAGGCGGCGGCTTAAGTTGCGTAATCCAAGGGCGGATAATAGCTTTAAAATATTTTTCGGCGTAAGCCCCATTTTGAATAAACTATAGCGTACATCAGTATAAAGGCTTCTTTTTAATTTGGTTATTCCCAATTTAATAAAATAATTATCCAGATATACATAGCGCCAAGTAGGCCCCGAACCGTGATCAGACATAATAATAACATCAGTATCATCATCCAGCCTAGCCGCCAATTCACCGACTATTTTATCCATACCCTGATAATGATTAAGCAGTACATTTCCATATTTTTCGGCTAATTGAGCATCGTATCTAGGATGTTCCGGATCGGTAAAACGCCAGAAGGCATGGGATAAAATATCCGTTCCTCTAAAGACGGTCATAAAAAAATCCCACTCATATTTATCCATCATATATAATACAGCTTTAGCTCGCTTATGCTCAACCGATTCCACCGCCTGGATAAAACTATCCTCATTACCCTGTTTATATTTTTGCGTACGCTCAATTTCATAATCAAATCTATCTATTAATTCATGCGCCAGTTTTTCAGGATAAGTATAATTACTGTTTCTGTTAGGCGTCTCTAAACCGGTTACTACAAATCCATTTACAGGAGCCGGCGGAAAGGTGCAGGGAACATTAATCAACCCTACCCGACGACCATGACGGCTCAACATGGAGCTAATCGTCTCTGCTCCAATATTACTCGAATTAAACGGCGCCACGCGATAGCTGTCCGCCTCGCGTTTAACCCAGGAAAACAAGCCATGCTTAGCCGGATTCTTTCCAGTTTGAAACGAAACCCAAGCCGGCGTAGTTATCGGAGGAATAACCGATTGCAATACGCCGCTTGTACCCTGCCTAAGGATATTAGCCAAATTCGGCAGTTTACCTTGCTGCATCCATGGCGCCAGCAAATCAAAGCTCGCTCCATCCAAACCAATTACAAAAACCTTACTTTTACCCAATGCTTCCCCCATACTTTAAACCCGGCAGGTCCAACTCAACCTTTTTGGTATCATCATAATCATCCAATACCGGATAATCTCTTAAAACTATTTTATTTAGCATGTCGACCAAGACACGCTCATTTCTTTTTTGCACAAGTTCCTGCAATATAAGGATTTGTTTATTTATAACTTCATAATCTATAGGTTCTGATTTGGCCATATTAATCATTTTACAGGCAGTCGGAAATTTATGTTCATGAGAATTAAACAACTCCTCGCTAAGTTTTTCGCCCGGTCTGGTACCCACAAAAGTAATTCCAATATCATCGTCCAATGTTTTTCCATGCAGGTTAATTAATCTTTTGGCTAAATCATAAATTTTTATAGGCTTTCCCATTTCCAGAACAAATACCTCGCCCCCTTAACCCATAATAGCGCTTTTCAAAATTAAGTAAACCGCCTCAGGGATTGTCATAAAATATCTATCCATATCAGGATGAGTAATGGTAATAGGCCCGCCCTTTGTGATCTGTTTTATAAAACGCGGCACCACGCTGCCAACACTGTTTAATACATTACCAAAACGCACAGTAATGAATTTAGTGTGACTGGTAGTATTTAACGCCTGTATATACATCTCTACAATGCGCTTGGTAAGACCCATTACACAACTCGGCGATACCGCATTATCCGTTGAAATAGATACAAATTTTTTAACGCCGGTCTGCTCTGCGGCCAGCGCTACGCTCCTAGTACCCAAAATATTATTATAAACCCCCTCAACAGGGTTTTTCTCCAGCAAGGGAACATGTTTATAGGCGCCTACATGAAAAATTATATCCGTAGGAACTTTGGTTAAAAATTTCTTTAGCCCGTAAAAATCATTAATTGTACCCAACAGAGGCTTTATTCTTAAATCGGGAAATTCCTCAGATAATTTTAACTCAATATTATATAGATTATTTTCAAAACGCTCATGTAAAATAAGCAGCTTAGGATTAAACCGGGCGATGTATTCGCATAATTTAGACCCGATGGACCCGCCGGCGCCGGTTACAAAAACCACCTTATCTTCAATAAATCTTCTAATCCCCTCAGTTTCAAAACGAATTTGTTTTCTATCAATAAGCGCCTCAACCTTTAATTCCTGTCTTTCACTAATCACCTCCAATTTCTTTGGCGGGCTGAATCCATCTGATACCTTCGGTAAAAATTTATAATTCTTTTTATGCTTATCACATGTTAAGGCTATTTGGTTTAGTACAGTTTTATCAGCATCCGGCAAATGGATTAATACCTCATCTATCTGGTTTTTAGACAGAATATTGTCCATATCACAAAGACCGCCCAGTATAGGTATGCCGCTAAAAGAATAGCCTTTTTTCAAATCATCTTCTTCAATAATAGCCGCCAAAACATAGGGAGACGAAGAATTATATTCAATATCTTTTATTAAAAACTCCGTATTCTCCAGTTTTCCCACTATTAAAACCTTTTTCCTGCCCGTATTTTTTGTTTTAGGCGCTCCCAGGCGTTCTCTCATATAACGCGCAAGCATCCTTATTCCGCCCACCATAAAAATCAGCACAAACCAGTCCAGCAACACAACCGAGCGGGAAGGAGGACGCACCCCGATAGCCACCATCGCCAAAACAATCACAACAGAACTATAAGTCACCGCCTTTAATGTTTTAACCAAATCGCGATAACTTATATAGCCCCACAAGATATTAAACATATCATAATAACTAAAAAACACAAAACGTATAAATATTACCAAAAAGATTGTTTTGGGTATATTAAGTAGATAGGGAGTAGGAATAACCCCGTCAAAGCGCAATAAAAAAGCAAATATATAAGAAAAACTAAAAATAAGTACGTGAAAAAACAACATCCCAAATTTCGGTTTGCCGATCTCTTTTAATAAAAACCTATTAATGCGTTGCGTCTTAAATAATTTCATGTTCACCATAATCCAGTTTACGTTAAATTGTACCTACCAAGACTATACGCCCAATGCTGTTGACTTAAGAGGACTGTCATTCTGAACGTAACGTAAGTGAAGTGAAGTGAAGAATCTCCTCACATATGCAAGTAGATTCTTCGGCCTCAGAATGACAGGTTTTAAAAAAGCTTTTCATTACAATATAGCTATGCTTCGGTATGTCTCATGCCGAAGCAAGTTGCTCATCCTTATATCTTATGTTTCGGAGTGAGACACCCTGAAACATAACATAAGTTTGCTTCCATTAAGTTACCTGCTGTTATTTTTGATACTGTCTTACAATATCAGCTATTGCTTCTACCACATATTCTATATCCTCGTTCTTCATCTTTGGATAAATCGGCAGTGAAATACAGCGAGTAAAAAAATCCTCAGCTACGGGAAAATCCCCTTTTTTATAATTAAACGCTTTCATATAATACGAGCTAAGATGCAGGGGCATAAAATGCACGCTTGCGCCGATATTTCTGGCTTTTAATTCCTCCACAAAGCAGTTTCGTGAAATAGTCAATTGCTCAAGTCTCAAGTGAATAACATATAAATGCCATGCGGTTTGAGTGCCGCATGCAACATTTAAAGCGGCCTGCGGCAGTATAACCTCTGGTATCGAGTCAAGCCCGCCGGCATATAATTTGGCAATATCGCGCCTGCGCTGCCAAAATTTGTCAGATTTTTTTAACTGATGTATACCTAAAGAGGCTGCAATATCAGTAAGATTATATTTATAACCCGGCCGGATAATATCATAGAAGAATTTACCGTTTTTATCATATCGGCTCCAGGCGTCTTTACTTATTCCATGTAAGCGTAATATCCTGAATTTATCCGCCCATTCATCATTATCAGTAGTAATCATACCGCCTTCGCCGGTAGTAATGTTCTTATTAGCGTAAAAGGAAAAAGCGGTAATATCGCCTATTGTACCTACCTTCTTACCCTTATATAACGTAGGAAGCGCATGAGCCGCATCTTCGATTATTTTTAAATCATATGTTGCGGCAATCTCTTCTATTTTATCCATATCGCAAGGCAGTCCCGCAAAATGTACCGGAATTATGGCCTTTATCTTGTTTCTTTCAGCAGGGCTTTTGGAGGCTATATACTCTTTAATTTTTTCAGGGTATATATTAAAGGTTTCCGGCTCAATATCAATAAGCGCCGGACGCGCATTAAAATAACAGACAACCTCGGCTGTTGCGGCAAAGGTCAGCGTAGGCAAGAGTACCTCATCTCCATTTTTTAAGCCAATAACATCCAAAGCCAGATGCAAGGCCGCCGTACCGGAATTAACCGCCACAGCATGCCGGCAACCGACATAATGCTTAAATTCCCGCTCAAAGCTCATGGTACGAGGCCCCGTAGTAAGCCAGCCCGATTTCAGGCAGGCCGTAACCTCAGCTATTTCATCATCATCAATAGATGCGCAATGATACGGCAGAAAATCATCTCTTATTCTCATAACAAGGCCTTAGAATATTCTTCCATTATAATTGTAAGCCGCAATATCCGGCGCCCCCAAATGCGGACGAACAAACAACCTGCTTTTACCCAATAAAATTTGTCTGCTGCAATAAACAATCCCCATTAACACCCAATATCCCTTAAAATTCTCTACATTGGTTATCGTTCAGTGAATTATAATAGTAATTAATGCACAAAACAAAATGCTAAACACAAAATAGTTCTCAGATTGAACCCCTCTTGAAAAAATGGGTAAAAAGGCGCCCAAAACAAAATATCCGATAATCGCTAAATATAATAAAAGACCAATGGTACCGGTTTCACAAAGCAATGATAAATAGGTATTATGTATACGCGGGCGATTTTTCTCCTTCTTCTCAGCGCTGGCAACATCGAATCTGCCGAAATTTCCGCGGCCAACCCCTGTAATATAGTTTGCTTCCCACAATTTTATAGACGGCTCCCACAAAGAATACCTTTTTTCATAATCATGACTGCCAACATCGGTAATAGATATAAGACGAGTCAACTGGGGCATACCAATCTTATTGGCCGAAACATAGACCAAAGTTAAAAGAGCTATACTAACCAAACAGATAGACACCTTAGCCAGCCACCAATGATGCAGCCTAGACAAGAACAGCAAGAAAACGCCTCCGAATAAAGCTATCAACGCCCCTCTGGAAGCGGTAAAAAAGACCGCCATACCCAATATTGCAAACAATATGTAGCAAAAATTGTGCCTTCTACCTGTAAGTTCATAATATAAATACCCAATATAAAAACTAAGCGATACATAAGAGGCAAACATATTAGGGTTCTGAAATGTTCCCGTGGCTCTATAACCGGCCGCAAGAGACGTGCTTATATGAAAAACCGTAAATAAAAGCGAGCCGGCAATCCCAAATAATGAGATTATCACACTAATCCACAGCCAGGTTTTAGTTACAAAAATCAGGTTTTGCCTGTCTTTTAAAAGATTCACCACCGCATAAAAATATAAATAAAGGATTAAAAATTTACTTAGCTCCGCATAAACGGTTAAATCATTAATCTCCAACTTAAGCTTATACATACCAATCAGATAAGAAAGCACTACCCACCATAAAAAGACACATAAAAGCGAAACTATCGGGAAATTAAGCGTTTTACCTTTAAAAAACTTAACCAGCAAATATATCCCTATAGCAAAAACCGCCATATCCGAAACACCGACATTAAGCGGATAATTCGGCGTTATCTTCGCAGTATACGTTAATGGTAAGCCTACCACCAAATAAAATAAAAGCAATTTGTCAGGCGCAACTTTACCCCAACCAAGCAATAAAATATTGGTATATACAAAAACAAATATAAAAATAATACCCGCTATTAAACCTATTTCCATTTAATCTTTCACCAAAAGGGCGCATCCGCCCCGACCAATTTATCTGTCATTCTGAGGCCGCAGGCCGGAATCCCCCCGCTAACAGCAATAAGATTCTTCACTCCGTTTCGTTCAGAATGACAATTCGATGTTTCAACCTGTTTATGTGTATGTTTCAGGGTGTCTCACCCCGAAACCAATGCTCACCGCTAGGTGTGTTTCGGGGTGAGACACCTTGAAACATAAAAACATTTTGTGTTTAAAAGACTTTTCTTCGCCTGTCATTCTAAGGCCTTCGGCCGAAGAATCTACTCGCTATTGCAGGGGGAAATTCTTCGCTCCAAGACTGTGTCACAACCGGAAAAACCGCTTATTTACTGTCATTCCCGTGAAAACTGAAATCCATAACTTCTTGAAAATACTGAATTCCTGCCTTCGCAGGAATGACAGATTGAGAGCATTTTTCAGGTTGTAAACAGTTGCGACACAGCCTCTCCGTTAAATAATGACAGGCGCCTTAAGTCAACAGCATTGGGGAACATTGTTCCCCCAACAACAGCTAACCTTAGGCCTTGGAACTCCGGGAAAATAAAATCCTCTTAAAACCTTCTATTTCCTCAGACGAAAATGTTTTAAATGCCATAAGAGCCGCCAGATAAACCAGCATACCTATAGGCGCTTTTAAAAATATATTCATACTCCCCAAACTAAAAAGCGCCACACCCATAATAAGAGCGCAAATAAAGGGTTTTAATGCAAGCTCCATGGGATTTAACTCGGCAATCTCCCTAGACATGGCTTTATAATTTATGGCAAAAACCACCACCTGACTTACCATATAAGCAATACAAGCGCCTATTGACTTTAAAAAAGGTATAAAAACAACCGCAACGGCAAAATTGACCAGCACGCCAATACCCACACTTTTTAAAAAAGTCCTTTGCAAATTGGCGGCGGACAAAATAAATTTAAACATCATATTAAAAAAGACTACCGGTAGGACCAGGCAAAGCAGCCTGATATTTGTACCGGAAGCCAAAAAATCTTTATTAAAGACCAACAAAACAAGTTGATCGGCTAATACAAACAAACCTGCCGCAATAGCTAAGCTGACGATAAGCTGATACTTGGAGATAACCTTATAAAACTTCGGCAGACGTTCCTTTGCAGAATACGCAAAACTAGAAAAAACAGGGTAAATAGAAGTGCTAAAAACCACTTAAATAAAAGAAAAAGCAGAAGAAAGCAGCAAAGCAACATTAAAATAGGCCACACTTTGCGCATCCGAAAGCCACTTTAATAAAACCGTATCCATCTTTTGATAGACTACAAAAACAATAAAAGATATACCAACCGGCCAGGATTCCTTTAATAAAAAGCTGTAACGCTTAATATCAAAAGAAAATTCAGGTACAATCCCTTTGGCATAAAGTAAAACAAAACCGGTTAGACTCCTTATCGCAAACGCTAGCAGGCTGGCTCCCAAAAGATAAACCAAACCAAGCTTTAACTTTATAAAAAGCCAGATAAAACCTATCCAGCAGCCCTGAGTAACAAGTACCAGCAAGGCTTCATATTCCATACGCTCTATCCCGCGGAATATCCAGATAGAAATATCCTCGGATATGGCAATAACAGCAACCCCAGCAACCACCATAGCCAATAACAGCTTATCGGCGCTCAAAAACAAGCTGGCGCCAACCCACACCAAAACAAGCACAATAACCGACAAAAACCCCTTAAGAACAATTGCATCCCCGAAATAAACCGACAGCTTATCCGGCGTTCTGGCAATCTCACGTACAATTATCGTCTGCAAACCCAAATCAGAGAAAAACTGTATGATAAAGACCATAGCGTACCAGAAGGAATAATCCCCATAACCCGCTACACCCAAATACTTGCCCAACAGACTCATAGCCATTATATTTATGGCTATAGAAATAATTGTAGCCAAAAATTTCACACTGGAATTTTTAGCAATTCTTTTGCTTGTACCCATAAATAGCGAGGCTAGTTCCTGTTATACTTGGCCTTATTTAAAATCGTGCCTAAAATTCTTTTGTCCATCAAAAGGTCTGCCGCTTCTTGTAGTTGATCAACCCTGGTTTTACCCGCTTCAACTACCAATATAATGCCGTCAACATAATTAGAAAGTATTATTGCATCTGCATTCCTTAAAACAGGAGGCCCGTCAATTATTATAAACCTGTCCTTATACCTGCCCTTTATATCCTTTAACAACGCACTCATTTTATAAGAATTCAACAATTCCGCCGAATTTAATATCCTCTTGCCGGCAGGTAAAATCAGTAATTTGTCAATCCCCGGATTAACCAGCGTCTCTTTTAACGGCATATCATCCAGCAGACAGTCAACTAAACCGGCTTCACTTTTTAAATTAAACATCTCTGATACCCGGGACTTATCCCGCGCAAAATAATCCGGCGCGCCGCCATCGTTCTGCACGGAAACGGATTGTCTTCTTAAATTAAACATATCAGCCAGATACGGATTAGTCAGATTACAATCTATTAGCAAAACCGTATGCCCCAGTTCTTTGGCAAAAGTAACCGCCAAATTGGCCGCAGTAACAGTCTTCCCCTCACCGGCGGAAGGGCTGGTTATCATTATAGTGTTAGCCTTGTCTTTTATAATCTGCTGAATAATCCTGGTACGAATCAGTTTATACTCATTTCCTACTGGTATACCATTTAAGGTTGTTACCAACCTTTGTTCCAGCAAATGTTTAGGGTCAACAGGCTCCACCCTTGTTTGAACATATTTAGGACATAAATGCATCATAAAAACACACTCTTTATTTTGATTGTTTGTTTATGTGAGATAGAACAACAACGCGCCCTTTAGGCAAGTTTTGTTTTTGTGGGAATCTTAGGAGAAAACCCACCAAATTCTATAAGCAGGTCAGAGCTAATGACTACAGCTAAAAGGAGGAAACTACTATAACATTAATTTGAACGCTCGCTATAAAAAAAAATCAAAAGACCATAATAAAATAAACTGCAATTGCCACACCGGTTGCCACCAGCAACATATATTGAATCGCTTTCCTTACCCTGCGCATTTTAACATCACCCCTGGTTTCAATAACCGGAATAAGCCCTAAAACCGGAGCAGGAACGGCAGCCAACAACTCATCCACCGTATTTATCGCTGTATCGGTAAAATCGGCTATAGTCGCAAAAATTATACTTATCCCCAAAGCGGCGATCAAACCGATAAATATTATCAGCCCCCTATTAGGCGCTGTTTCCTTTTCAGGATAATTGGCAGGGTCCATGACAGTAAAGGTCTTACCGCGCTGGAGCTGTTCCATTTCCACCGCAGAACGAGCATCCATCAAGCTCTCTAATGTCTCATCATATCTTTTTTGAGTAGTATTGTAATCACGAACCAAGGAAAGATATTGTTGTTCCACTTTAGGTATTAGACTAAGTTTCCCGCGAAATTCTTACCGAAGTATTCTTAATTCATCACTTCTTTCCATCAGGCTTTTAATTTCTATCTCCAAAGCGGTAATTTGATCATTTAAACTTAAATAAACAGGATTATAAACCACTTCCTGTTCTTGTGCCTCTTCTTTTGTTTCAGTTGCAAGAAAACCATCTTGTTTTAAATTATCGATGTCTTCTTGTAGCAGAATAACATCGCGTTCCATTTTTTTCACATCCGGGTGTTTGTCAGAAAACTTTGCCCGCAACAGTATAACTTCAGCCTTTAATTCCTCAAGCAGGCTGAGCTTTCCCTCTAAGTCCTGCTTTTGGTTAACTTTATCTTCCAACTCTTGTAATTCCTTGTCCATCTTTATCATATCGGGATGTTTCTCAGAAACCGTAGCCGCAAGTTCCAAATAGTTTAGTTTCATATCTTCCAACTTAGTGTTGACATCAGTCTTTTTCCCTATATATCTTGGCGCAGGCGCCTCAGTTTGAGGTAACACCGGCTCTGTCAACGCAAGTTGAGATTTTAAATAAATCCGGCGGTCTTTTAGTGAATTCATCCTCTGGTTAACCTCGGCAATACCCCTGCCGTATTCCCTGATAGCCTCAACAATTATAACTAGGTCATCGGGCATCTCACCAACATGTTCTTCCTTGAAAGCCGCTAATTTGATCTCTGATCTTACAATCTTATCATTTAGGGATTTCAGCTCTTTTTCTAAAAAAGTAGTGGTAGAAGAAACCGCTTGCTTGGTCTGTTTTTCATTTTCGCTCAGATATAAAGAGGCCAGTTCGCTGGCCACCTTTTGAGTAATCAACGGCTGCTCGCCCTCATAGGAAATACTAAAAGCAATAATCGAATCCATTGGTTTACTTGTACTTTTATTAATCAGTTGACTGCTTACCGTCTCTAATGTAATATCATCTCTCATCTTATCCACTATCTGCTGCATAGAATTATCAGCGCGCATATTACTATATAGGTTATATTTTTTAATAATATTAAGCAAATTACTGCGGCTCATGATTTTTTGAGTAATATATTGCACTCGATGCTCTACAAATTCACTAAAACTTATATCAACCAAATTACCCGGAACCTGTGAATGCTCAACCAGCAGGGAAACTTTAGATGTATATACCGGCGGCAACCATAAAGCTATGCCAAGCGCCAATAAGCTGATAACCAAAAAAGGAATAATCAACTGTTTTCTTCTTCTTAACCAAAAATCTTTACTATGATTTTTGGCTCCAAATCTCATTTCCACGATTTATTTAATCTCCAGCCTAAATTTTAGGTTTTGTTATACCCCATATTAAAACATATTTAATTCTGTATCTTTGTTCTAAAGAAAATTGTCATTCTGAACGAAACGGAGTGGAGTGAAGAATCTCCCTGCATATGCGCACAGATTCTTCGGCTTCCAGCCTCAGAATGACAGTAGCCTTAAGTTGGCTTATAAACAAGTGCAAGTGTGGTGGATTCGGGGTAGTCAACATACAGTGCAAGGCTCTTTAATTTGCGATTTACATCTATTGCACAAGCCCCCTTAATCCACTCTACAGCAGCAGTGTTATATTTTTTTGCCTAACCTATCAACAGCATCAGAACAAACCCCGCCCTCTACAGGAAAAATTTGCATCAATCACTTGAGATATAATAACATGTAAACATTTCTTATATCAGACTCACGTTATTATATGGATAAGTCCTTATTTTTTTCGAGGGGCTAAAACCTAAAGACCAACAGGGACAGTAAAATGCGGTAGGGTTGCTCCAACACGAGTGGTGTGTTCATAATTCAGAATAAAATAGCCGCTTCTTTAGGTACATATAATATTATAGTAGCACAAAATATCTACATATCAAACCTAAAAATTTCCTAAGCAGTAAACGGTTTTAACCTGAAGATTCGCAAATTTTAACAAAAAAACACCAAAATTACTTATAAAACAAAGCGATATTCTATCATCCAAAATAAACTTCAACATTTTAAAGATATATTTAAAACACTGCCTAAGCGCAAACAGTGGCTCATAAGCCGCAAAAATTTTTATTGCGTTTAGCTTCCTTCAAGCACACTCTCTTTACCTATGATGATTTTATCCGGCCAAATTATTCCACTAATATCTCCGGCTTTTAAATTTTTTAATTTTTTTTTGCTAAAAAATAATTGGGTAGCAGTTTTCGGCTGAATATTAAAAAGCAAGCTGATTAAACGGCCGGTACCAATAACTCCCGGCGTCCCTCTAAACAAAGTAGCTCCAATAATTAAACCCTTAGCCGCAGTATTACCGGCTTGCGCCGAAGATGCGGGAGCATCGGTTGTGCTTATCATATACGTCGGTTTGGAAACACCTATATCTTCACCGGCCTGCTCAAGGAAATTACCCCTTTTATAGCTGACATATTCCAATATACCAGAATCATAGCTCAAATTAATCGCTGTTCCGAAAACAGGTTCCACATTTATTTTATACGCCAAAAAATCTATAGCCACCTTATCTTCAGCCAAAAAACGCGTATTAACCACAATACTGTTTTCCTTAGCGCCCGATATATCAATATTCGGTAACACCTCATCAACCTTCTGCACTTCTATATTCGCTACCGGCACATCGCTTTTAACCAAAGTTTTGGTCTCTACACAGCCAAACAAACAAATAGCAGCCAGCAATACAAAAACAATCCTTTTTTCAAATAATCCTCTCATAAATTCCCTCTCTTATAAAATCAATGTTTCGGAATATCTCATTTATATGTTTCGGTTTGTCTCAAGCCGAAACGAATTGTTCTTTTGCGAATACGCTTCGCGGACTGTGTCATAATCAGAAAATTTGTTTTTTCATGTCATTCCCGTAAAGCTTGTCCTCATGAAAACGGAAAACGAGAATCCATAAGTTACTTAAAAAACTGGATTCATGCCTCCGCAGAAATAACAGGTTGAAAGCATTTTTCAGATTCTACGCAGTTACGGCACAATCTCAAATAAAGTTCAAGGAACATTCAACATTACTTGTCTTTTAGACTTCTGCTATATTATTGCGCCATAGTATTAATAAAGTCAAGATCAAATAAATAACTCATTTAAACAAAAACCGTCTAATACCAAGCGGCATTATCGCTATAAACACAAAACAGAATATTACTCACTCATATTACGCAAAACTTGCTTTTACATGTAGGGTGGATCAAGCCTATATAAGAAAAGAGCCTATATAAAATATGTTGGGCTTACGTTTTCTAAATAATTGCGGGTCCACCACCAATGCTCACCGCTAGGTGTGGTGGATTCGGAGTAATCATTGTATAATTTTATTATCTTTAATTTATGATGTATATCATCTATATAAAACCCCTTAATCCACCCTACGGTATTTTCTTAGATTTTGCGTAACATGAGTTACTCAATATTTACATAACCGGCCAGTGTACTTCTATCAAGTAAATTCCCGCCTTGAGCAAGCAGCGCAGCGCTACGCACCCCGGCCAAACCCACAGTAGCGCCCGGCGGTATTTCAGCGGTTAGATATATATAATATATCCCCGGACTATAATTGCGATATAAACGAGCGCCCAACAGAGAGCTTTTGCCCGAAGCATCGGTTAGAAAATAGCGCACCTGTAAATCATATAGCAGCCCAGGGTCTCCATCTATAGTTATACCTTCATTTATAGTAACAGCCTCGCCTGACGAGAATGCCATATTCCAGTCACCGGCAGCATCTTCAGTATAAAGCTGTCCGATAGTAACCGCAGTCCTCACCGTATATTCCGTATATTCATCAGCGCCCATATCATAACCGGCACCCTGCGGACGCAGATCACCGTCTATATCGTCAGGCGGATAGGCTGCCGGCAAACCCGCATCAATACATGGAGATAAAGCTGTCAAATGATAATCGCCAGCTCCCGCAAACAGCGGGTCGGTATTGATATTACCAGTACCGCTCCAGCCGTTTTCAATGTCGCTATAGCTTACAGACGCCCCTGCGCCGGTAGCTCCTAGTGAAATCTCATTAGGAATACCGCCAGCGCTATCTCCCCAAAGGATACTGCTTGTTACATTATAAACAGAAGAAAAGGCCGCATAAAGCGCCCCGCCATTACCGGCGGCTGCATTATTGCCTATAGTACAATTTGTAATACTTGGATAGCTGCCCCATTGCGCGCAAACCGCCCCGCCGTCTCCCCCCGCCGTATTATTAACGATATTAGAGTTAACAATCCCAATAGAAGAAGAATGATAACAAACTATACCTCCGCCATTTCCAGCGGAAACATTAGCGCTGATAACACAACCTGTAATCTGCGGCATGGAATTGGCCTCGGCATAAATACCGCCGCCGCTATCCTGTGCGTTATTATTTAAAATCATTACATTTATAATTTCAGGCGAAGCGTTTTGATTACAAGCAATGCCTCCGCCATATGAGGCGGTATTATTTTGAATAATACAATCTACAATAGTAGGCGAAGCCCCCATACAGTAAATACCTCCGCCATAGGTTGCAGCCCCGCCCCTTACGGTAAAGCCGTTCAATACCGAATTATTAGCCTCGCTATTACTGAATACAACCGCCGAACCCAGCCCCTGCGCGTCAATAATGGTATTTTGCGCCCCATTTACTGAAGCCACAATTATAGCTTTACCGCCAAAAGTTATCCTCTCTGAATAAACTCCGTCATCCACCAATACATTATGAACACCGCTTACAGCCGCATTTATAGCATCCTGAATACGCGCATAATCAGCAGGTACATGAAGCGCTGCCGCCTGTGCCTCAACTGCCAAAGAAACCGCCAATACAGCCGCAAACAGTCCCAATAACCCACTTTGAGATAACCGCTTCATAAGTTAATCTCCTTGTTTTTAGATTAAGTTTGTTTTATCTGATTTAATAAAGCAGACTAGTGTTTGATGTATCAGTTTGTCCCCAAACCGAAACAGTTATATACGCCCTCAACGGTTTCGGCGCAAGACAAGCCGAAACATCAAAGGGGGAATAACTCCAGCCGACAGATTTAACCGTCAATTTAAACTTGACGCGACACTAAAAAAGATTTGCCAAATCAAAGGTTACAGAAGCGGTAACTTCATTACTATAAGCATTTGAATTATCAACATCATCTTCCATACCAACAAATCTATATCTAAGATCACAGAAAACGGATTTATTAATATAATACCTTATCGCCGGTTTGATTATAAATATATTATATTTTGTCTTCGATAAAGAACCGGTTTTTTCATCTTCGTAAAATTTTCCTTCTAAAAAAGCGCTGAATGTTTCAGAAAAATTATGCGTAATTTTAATGCCTACCGCATTTCTTAATAATGGTTTACCAATAGCGCTGCCGATTAGTTTCCGGCTGCCCCAAATGTTAAACGACACATTTTCCAAATCTACATCTAAGGCTGCATCGGCAATAAATCCCACTTCATTTTCTTTTTTGGAAGTAAAATCTATATCTGTATATCTAAAACCTCCAAAAAACTCAAAAGAGGCATTTTCCAGTAATTGATATTTCAACCCGGTCATAAAATTATAATTCCTGAAAAAACCGCTCTTAAAATCATAATAACCATGATCAACTCTGGTAATCAGGCTGGTTTTCTCATCCTTTAAGCGGATTTTAAGTTCAGCTAATTCTTTATTTAATTTATAATCTTCCAGCTTAGAGCCGGTATAGCGGTTATTGCTAAAATTGTATTCCAGTTTTAATGCCACAAGTTCGGTAAGCTCAAAGTTTATGCCGGGGCTTATATTATATTTTTCCCGCTCCTCCTGTATAAGCAAAATCCCTCCCTCTTCTTCCAATTGATAGCTTTGCGCCTGATAGGTGTCATTTAAATAATAACTCAAAAGCTCAAATCTCACTTTAGGAACAAAGCGGTAGTTCAAATCAAGCTCGTAATACTGGTCAATGGTATCCAGATCATCATTATCCATATATTTATAGCCCTCCCAAAGGGCTTTTATCTTAGTATTTGAGGTGTCATTACTATGTCCCAATTTCAACTCAAACAGGGTATCTGAAATAAAATCATCAACTTCATGAGAATCATCCAAAAAAAGGTTATCATTATACTTGAATCCCTGATTAAGCTTAGGCTCAACCACAATATCCTTGGCCGAAGCAGCGCCGGGAACACACAATAAAATCAGCAGGCACAATAAAGCCGCCATTAACCTTATATACAATTTTACATTAGAAAAATACATATATATTTATCCGATTTGTTTATATTTCGGCTTCTCCTGAAGTCGAAACTGTTATGCAAATACATCGTCTTACCGGTTTCGGCGCAAGACAAGCCGAAATATCAAACATGCCGAAACACAAAAGGTAACCATTGCGTCAGATTAACTCCCGAATTATTCGCACTAGGGCACTATTATCACATCATCCGGTTTTAATTTTATATTCTGGCTAAGTTCGCCTTTATCTACGAATTGTTCATAATTAAAATCAATTTTTACCTGTGCCTGCACTTGCTGCCTTATAATTATAATTTTTTCAGGAGAAGCAAATGTAATCAAGCCCTTAGCCATAGACAAAAGCTGGATAACCCTGGTATCTTCTTTTATCTCGTATTCACCCGGCTGATTGACCTTACCCAATACATAAGCCTTGTAAGCAGTAGCGCTTATTTGATTTACAATTACAGTAACCGCTACATCAGGGATATATTCGGTAAGTTTTTGAGTTATTTCCGCACGTAACTCCTCCACTGAACGCCCTTTAGCTAAAACATCGCCAATAAGCGGAAATGATATTTTACCGTCAGGCCTTACAAAAACCTTTTTGGTCAAATTATCATCCTTCCAAACCTCTATACTAAGCACATCCGCAATCTGAAGCAGATAATCATTACTTACCTCATCTTTAGCCGCAACAGCAGAGCTATCATCAGCAACTGCACAATTTAGCGGAATCAGATTATACTGACGCATCCCACCGACAAAACTAAAAAACGTAATCAGGACAAAAATAATACTTTTTTTCATTTACTAAACCACCTAAAGACTGTTAACTAATTGTTTTATATGCTTATTTAAGAACATCCGCCGCAAGCTACAGCAGATATAGACTAAATTAGTTTAGTCTAAAAGTACGGGTTGTGTCAACGGATAAAACAAAAATTTTTATTTTTTTGACAAAATTCTATTTTTTACTTGACAATTTTAAGCCATCTAGTTAACATGTGCTAGATATGTACTACATATTGTGGACAAAGAGATGGCACGTTCAAGATAAAGCCCTGTTTTATACAACATACCGTTTTAGTTGTTCTTATTAGCTATTTCCACAAGATAAAGTATCCATAAACATCTTAATTTCCCTAAACACTATACTCAAGAAGCCCATAAATAGTGATTCAGGTAAGAGGAATTTAGAATCTAGGAGTCAGGAGTCAGTGACGTTTTCTTCTGAATTCTGACTCCTGACTTCTTGTTTCATAAGGACTGTTGATATTTACAAATCACAGTTTATGAACTTTTGCAGTATAACTAACATTAAGAGTATAACTTCATGCAAAGTAATTATAGTTTACTAAAATTACCGACTGTCTTATATTGCCTGCCGACTAGAATAATAGGCTCAAGAATATTTTCCTTTAAGGAAGTCGACTCCACCAATGAAACAGCTATGACCTTAGCCCAAGAAGGCGCCCCGGAAGGAACGGTAATAATAGCCGACAGCCAAACCAAAGGACGCGGGCGCCATGGCCGGAAGTGGTTTTCACCGCCCAAAGTAGGTATATATATTTCCATTATACTAAGGCCGAAAACTTTGGTGGAAAATATCCGCCAGATAACGCTGCTGGCCGCCATTGCCGCCTGTGAAGCGATAAACTCGCATACCGGTATAAAATCCGGCATAAAATGGCCTAATGACGTTATAGTAAACGGGCGCAAGCTGGCCGGTATCCTAGTGGAAACGCAGTGGAAAAAAGAAAAAGTAAAACATCTTGTTGTCGGAATAGGTATAAACGTAAATCACACGCTTAAGATGTTCCCGCCAAAGGGCGTAGATGCAGCCACCTCAATTGCCATACAAAGCAAAAAAGAATTTTCGCGGGAAGAATTAATTAAAGAACTATTAATAAAATTGGAAAAATGGTATATAATATATTGTAATGAAGGATTTGACCAGTTATGGAAACGCCTGCAAAAACTGGTTCAGTGCCCGGGAGGCTGGGTTGAAGTCGTATCATTGGGGCAGCGTTTTGAAGGAGAAGTGCTGGGAATAGATAAAAACGCAGACTTAATAATAAGAACCGGTGAAATTATCCGCAGGATAAACCAAGGCCGTATAACCATAAACTATACACAACAACAACACATGGACGCCATTTATTCCGGCTGGCAATAGAAAATAACAGATAGCAGAACATGTAGTCGCCGACCTTTAGGTCGGCCTATTTGGCGTATCGGGAAAGACTCCCGCAATGGCGGGTTTAAAAACCCGCGGCTACATAAGAAAAAACTGGACTCATATACTAACCCAAGTTGCTGCCTATGGTAAAGTTATCCATTTTTGTCATTCTGAAGCCGAAGGCTGAAGAATCTCCCCCCGCAACAGCGAGCAGATTCTTCACGGAGTTTATCCTCGAGCAAAGCGAAGGGCTTCGCTTCGTTTTAAATGACGGGTATGTAAAACCAAATATTTCAAAAATAAACCTATAGGTAACAACTTGGGTTATACTATCTAAACCAACCACAAAAACAATATCTAAAGATAAAATTATAAACATGTTATTAGCTATTGATTTAGGCAATACTACTATTGTAATTGGCGTATTTGCCAAGGGACAATTGATAAATCATTGGCGTATTTCCACTCGCTATCCGCAGTCGGCAGATGAGATGGGAGCGCTTTTTTTGCAGCTGTTAAAGGCGGAAACAGATTATATCTCCCAGCTAAAAAGCGCCGTTATCTCTTCAGTAGTACCGCCGCTGACCGATTCACTAGTTAGTATGTGCAGGCGCTATTTCAAACTTAGCCCGCTATTGGTAGATTCATCTGTAGATTTAGGGCTTCAGATATGCTATGATAATCTTAAAGAGGTTGGCGCAGACAGGCTGGTAAATGCCGTTGCCGCATATAAACAACATGGCGCTCCCCTGATTATCGTAGATTTCGGTACTGCTACCACTTTTTGCGCGCTAAACTCTAAAGGTAATTATCTGGGAGGGGCAATCTGTCCTGGCGTTGAGATTTCAGCGCAAGCGCTATACAGCTATACAGCCCAACTGCCAAAAGTAGACGTCATAAAGCCTGATACCGTAATCGGTAAAAACACCGTAGACAGCCTGCATTCCGGTTTATTCTACGGCTGTATCAGCTCAGTTGACGGAATGATAGAACGTATCGGCGCCGAACTGGGCGGAATACCCAAAGTGGTAGCCACCGGCGGATTAGCTGATAAAATAGGGCATTATTCCAAATATATAAATATAATAGAGCCGTGGCTTACCTTACAGGGGCTGTATTATATTCACCAGCGAAACCAAGGGGATAAAAACCCCTAAATATAAAAACACATTGTTGCCAACAAATTTTCGGTCAAAGATACGCCGAAAAATAAATATACGTTTTTGTTTGATATGACTTACTACGCAGAGATAGAACGATATTTTCTAAAAAAAAGGGGGAGCGGACTGATACTATCGCCCAAAGACTGGCAGATTATGAACGAGTGGGAAGAGCAAGGCATACCGCTTAGGGTCATACTGCGAGGCATTGATAATACATTTAACAATAAAACAGAAATAAAAGAAGAGATAAATTTCCTGGCCTACTGCAAAACTCAGGTAAATAAATCCTGGCGTTTTTTCAAACAGCAATATGTGGGTTCAACCACAATAGAAGATAATTCACCGAACAATGATAATCAATTTATAAAAGAACATATATTAAAACTAAAAAAAACGCTAAAAAATAACTTAATAAAAGGCGACCCCCTTTTTTTTATCTGGCAAAAAACTTATAATCTATTAGGCGAATTGGAAAACAAAAAAACATCGCTAGCCGAGGCGGAGTTGACGTTGCTTGCTATTAGACGAGCAACATTAAAAGAAGTTAAAGCCAACCTGCCGCAAACCGAATTGGCAGAGTTAAAAAGCAAGGTAGAACGAACCCTGAAAGGCTATCGCCGGCAAATGCTGCCGGAGGCATATAAGATCACCTGCGAAGAATTGCTTGACGATATGATAAGCCAAGAGTATAATGTGCCGCAATTCGAGATGTATCAATTGTAAGGCGGGGCAAGCCGGCATTTATGAAAATGGCTATTAGAGTTATGTTTATGTTTCGGGGTGTCTCACCCCGAAACATATGGAGGCTGTGTCACAACTGTTTATAACCATAAAAATGCTCTCAACCAATCATTCCTGCTGATGTAGGAATCCAGCCTTTTCAATGAGTTATGGGTTCCTGTCTCCGCAGAAATGACAGAAAAAAAGCGATTTTTCTGGTTGTGACACAGTCTTCTTGCGGTGAGCAATTAGTTTCGGGGTGAGACACCCCGAAACATACGATTTAATAAAATTAACTAGTTTTATGCCTAAAGCACATTAAATACAACAGCATGGACATTCAATCTTTCATAAAAAACATAAAGAATCCCGTCCCGATTGACGAGCCGGATGAATCTATCTGCAAGCATTGCGGCGGCACCGGTTGGGAAGTAAATATTATAGACGATAAGTCGGTAGTAAACCGCTGTGACTGCTATTTGGAACAAAAGCGGCAGGATTTGTACAAAGACGCCAAAATACCCAAAAAATTCCGCCATTGCCGGCTGGATAATTTTACAGTCCACGAGGGATATGGAAAGAATAAAAAACTTAATCACCACTTATCAGGCTCTTGTCAATTAGCCAAAACATTTGTCAGGAAATATCCGAACTTGAGTAAGGGATTATTTTTTATGGGTAATTGCGGGGCTGGAAAGACACATCTGGCTGTTGCTATAATAAGCGAGCTTACCTTATGCAAAGGCATACCATGCCTATTTTATGATTTCAGGGATTTATTAAAAGATATACGTTTTAGCTATGATCCAAACTCTCCCATATCGGAATTTTCGGTTTTAGAGCCGGTAATAACCAAAGAAATCTTGGTACTTGATGACTTGGGCGCCTGGAAAATTTCCGATTGGGTGCGGGATATAGTAAATTATATTATAAATAAACGCTATAATGACAGTTTAATCACCATTATTACTTCTAATTGGATGGATAATCCTAAGAAAAAAGACGAAGAGACCCTAGCTGATCGTATTGGGGTTAGGCTGCGCTCCAGATTACATGAGATGTGTCAGGAAATGGAAATAGAGGCACAAGACTATCGCGAGCAGACTAAAAAATGTAAAATATAAGACCTAAATAACAGGTAATGTTTAAATTTGTATAAAATAATGTGAAAAAATAACACCACTGTTCTATAGTGGTTAGGTTTTAATTATACCAAAAAGAAGGAAGGGGAAATTTTATGGGTATGTGGGTTGGCCGTGGCAGAAAGGCCAGGCGTTGTTATGGATTCGATGAGGTGGCGCTGGTGCCGGGTTCTGTAACCATAAATCCAAATGAAGTGGATATTCACTGGGAAGTAGGGGGGATTAAATTTGATATTCCTCTTTTAGCCGCCGCTATGGACGGAGTGGTAGACCCCAAATTTGCGATTGCTATGGGTAAATTAGGCGGAATAGCGGTTATGAATCTGGAGGGGGTTTATGTTCGTTATGAAAACCCGTATGAAATAGTAGAAAAAATCATCAATACTTCTGCTGATGAGGCGACTCATATTCTGCAAACTTTATATACTGAGCCTATAAAAAAAGAGCTGATCACCTCCAGAATAAAAGAAATAAAGAGCGCAGGGGTACCGGCGGTAGTATCTACTATTCCGCAGCGGGCTTATGAATTGGGTAAAATAGCCGAAGACGCCGGCGCTGATATATTGGTAGTACAGTCTACAGTAACTACCGTTCGACATATATCCACCGAATACGAAACGGTTGATTTTACTAAATTAAAGAAAATGCTCTCTATTCCTATTATAGTCGGGAATTGCGTGACTTATAATACTACGCTGGAGCTTATGCAGACCGGAATAGACGGCCTGTTAATAGGCGTAGGACCGGGCGCGGCCTGCACCACCCGCGGGGTGCTGGGTATAGGAGTACCGCAAGTTACAGCAACCGCTGATGCGGCTGCTGCCCGCGACTTTTATTACAAACAGTCAGGCCGATATGTGCCGATTATTACAGACGGCGGCATGAGTACCGGCGGGGATATCTGCAAGGCATTCGCCAGCGGCGCGGATGCGGCTATGGTGGGTTCTGCTTTTGCTAAAACGCACGAAGCGCCGGGGCGCGGACATCATTGGGGAATGGCCACTCCGCATGCAAATCTTCCCAGAGGCACCAGAATCAAAGTAGGCAGCACTGGTTCTTTAAAACAAATTTTGTTCGGACCGGCGGTATTAGATGATGGTTCTCAAAATTTAATCGGCGCATTAAGAACTTCAATGGGGAACTGCGGCGCCCAAAATATACGAGAGATGCAGGTAACAGAGCTAATCATCGCACCGGCCATAAAAAGCGAGGGTAAGGTTTTCCAGCAGCAGCAGCACGTTGGAATGGGTAAATAGGACAATCGGCTTAAAAATATCCAATATACCAATGCAGCCGCCGACTTTTAAGTTTCTATAATAGGTTTTAATCATGTCATTCTGAACGAAACAAAGTGGAGTGAAGAATCTACTCGCTATTGCTGGAGGAGATTCTTCGGCCTTCGGCCTCAGAATGACAAAAATGAACAACTTTACCATAGGTGGCAACTTGGGTTAAATTACCAAACAAGGAAAAGGATTATGTCTGAAGAGGTAAAAAAAGAAGCCTGCTCCTATTGCGGCAAAGAAACCGGCGTATATACCATGACCACAATGTATCATTGCGATAAATGCGACACTTATGTGTGTTTTGACTGCCTGCCGGATAACTGTAAAAAGGGGCGCATCTTCAAAAAATATTTCTGCCCGAAATGCGGCGCCAAAATAAGCTACATCGACAGGGTATAAGGGGCGTTGATATCAAATTAATTTGGGCACAACACCTCCGTATAATCCTAGCTTAATCATCTGTAAATAAAGGTTAAAAGTACAAATGAGCAGACTCTTAGCCAGTTCTATTACTATCTTTATAGAATTATTATTAATTTTTTATCTGGCTTTTAAAGCTATTTTTTTAATTAAAGAGGGTTTTTCTAAGAAGGGATGGGTTCTTGCTCTTTTATTAACGGGTTTATTCGCTATTTCTTCGTATCATTTTTACTACCATTATATTGTCTTTAGAGAGTACCTTAATGGTTTTGTACTGGCAATATCCATTATATTTTTTATTCTTCCAGGAATTGTAATCTATTTACTAAAACCATGGCTCAATAAAAGACCTATTAAACAAACAAACAAACCGACAGAAAATAAAACGACAAAACTTACTGCGAATACTCAACCGCAGCTTCAGCTTTCTTGCGGTAAAAAACTGTTTTTTACTCTCATATTAATTACAAGTATCTTTCTTCTGGCTGAATTTGCCGCCAGAATGCACATATGGTTATTATATGGGAATAAAGGCTGGGCTTGTAATTTTGGACATGCCGCTGCTATTTCCCACCCATACCTTGGACTGGTATATAAACCGCTTAATGATGAAACCAAGTTACTTGTTGAACGTTACAACTTTAGATGTGACCCTGATGTTACCATAAAAAAGCCTGCAAATACATATAGAATCGTTATTTTAGGGGGGTCGGCGGCTTATGGTTTAGACGTGGGGTATGATGCTTGCTGGTCAAAACAATTACAAGATTTACTGCGAGCGGATTTTCCTGATAAAAATATTCAAGTTATAAATACAGCCGTAGCCGGCTGGACGACTGCTGAATGTTTAATTAATCTGGAGCTTAGAGCGCTGGATATTTCCCCTGATTTAGTGATATTTTTTGAATTACAAAACGATCTAAAAACAAATCGCTGGCCAAATTTTAAAAGCGATTATTCGCATTGGAAAACCGGGATGATAACCCCCGGCACTATTGAACATTTTTTTATGAATTATAGTATCTTCGCTCAAAGGATAAGAACAGTTATTCATAAGTGGGGACTTAAAAGATATGACTCTATAACAGAGGGCGGGTTAAATGCTTATATAAGAAACATAACCTCTATAATAGGGCTTTGTCGTATTAATAATGCACAAATATTATTGGCTACTTATGCTCATAATGAAAAGGCTGCGCGTAATGCAACGGATATGCAGGAATGCCTGACTTTTAAGGGAGTCTTGGAAGGATTTACAAAATATAACCATGATGTAAAACAGTTGGCCAAAAGACTGCAAGTTCCCATATTGGATAATGCCAAATTGTTAAGCGAATCAAATTATTTCACTGATTTTGTACATTTCAGCACAGAAGGCAACAACGTAGTGGCTACGAATTTTTATAACAAAATTATACAAGATAAATTAATAAAATAATTTATACTAATAATCAGGAGTTTTCACACATTAATGACAAAAAATGCAAAGACCTAACCTGGTATTACAGATCTTAAGCAATTATGGTATACTCTTATAATGTGTGGAATTTGCGGATTTACCGGATTAAAAGATAACGCCTTATTAAAACGGATGATTCGTATATTGGCTCATCGCGGGCCGGATGATACTGGTTATTATGAAAACGAGCATGTTTCATTGGGGCACTGCCGGTTAAGTATTATTGATCTTGCGGGCGGGCATCAGCCTATATACAATGAAGATAAAAGCATATGCGTAGTCTATAACGGTGAGATTTACAATTTCCCTGAGATTAAACGCAAGCTGGAGGCTAAGGGGCATAAGTTTTATACATCATCAGATACGGAAATATTAGTACATTTATACGAAGAATACGGCGAGGATATGGCCGCCGGCTTAAACGGTATTTTCAGCTTTGCTCTGTGGGATAAAAAAAGCAGGAAGCTCCTGCTTGCAAGAGACCAATTCGGGATTAAACCGCTTTATTATTTTTTTAAAAACGGTTATCTTTTTTTTGCTTCAGAAATAAAAGCCCTCCTATTAAATAAACACATAGAACGAAAGCTTGATGCTCAAGCGTTGCATTATTTTTTAAATCTGCGCTTTATCCCCAATGAAGACACCTTGTTTTGCGATATAAAAAAACTACCGCCTTCAAGTCTGCTTACATATCAATCAGAAAAAATAAAAATAAAAAAATACTGGCAGCTTAAACCAAAGCTAGTTACCGGCTATAGTATATCCGATTATCAGGACGGTATTGTACATTATCTAAGTCAAGCTATAAAACGCCAGCTTTTAAGCGACGTGCCTGTGGGAGTATATTTATCCGGCGGCATGGATTCAAGCTCTATTGTTGCGCTTATGAGCAAGCTGACCAATGCGCAGATAAATACATTTTGTATGGCATTCGGCGAACCGACTGATGAGCTATCTGACGCCAAGATTATCGCCAAGCGCTTTAATACCAAGCATCATGAAATAAATATCGCCCCTAACCCCCTAAAATACCTGCCTAAAGTCATCTGGCATGCTGAAGAACCAAAGGTAAATCTGTTACAAGGCTATCTTATATCAAAATTCGCCTCACAATATGTAAAGGCAGTGCAAGGCGGATTAGGCGGGGATGAACTTTTTGCGGGTTATGTTACCAATCGCTTTATTGCCCAATCTCAACCATTTCATGCAATTATGCCGCAGTTGGTATCTAAATATGTCCTTACAAATTTGGATAAATTTATCTTTTCATTGCAGGATAAATCGGGTTACTTACAGTGGGATGAATACAGCAGGGGCGTACAGATGCTCTTATCATTGGGTGACAGGCGCCGATATTATCTTATTTTGCGCAATGTTTGGGATTATGAAGACGCCAATTTTTCGCATATTTATCAAAAAGGCTATGATTATAAGAAGCTAAGAAGGGTAAAAGAACTATATGCGCCATATTTTGCATCCGACAAACGGGGCTACTTAGATCAGGTATTACTGGCGGAGTTTAATACAAAGCTGGTAAATGATTTCCTATTAAACGAAGACCGTATGTCCATGGCTAATTCATTAGAGGTAAGAGCGCCTTTTCTGGATAAAGATTTGGTTGAATTCGCCTTTGGTATACCGGCTGAACTAAAAATAAAAGGTAAGCATACAAAATATATCTTCAAACAAGCGATGCAGCCTTTTTTGCCGGCTGATATTATAGGTAAGAAAAAATGGGGTTTTGCGATAAATCCCTATCATCAATTCAAAAAAGACCTAAAATCTACGGCTGAGGCGATATTAACCCCAAAGCGGATTAAACAACGCGGCCTGTTTAATTATGAATACATAAAAAAGATTTTAAATTACCCGCCGCATCCTCGTATGCGCTGGCATTATATGTTTTTATGGATGCTTATCGGGCTTGAGATATGGCATCAGATGTTTATAGACAATAATGATTTTGAGAATCCGTCTTTTGAGCTTAGGGACTATTATTAACTGATGTTACGCAAAAAAACTAACAACACCATTGCAGGGTGGATTAAACAGCTATCAGATAACGTGTGCAAGTATATTTCTTTCATAATACGGGCTAGGCCCAATGCTGTTGACTTAAGGTAGCTGTCATTCTGAATGAAGAGGCTGTGTCATAACTCAATTTTGGGTAGGTCGACTACCATATGCGGCAGGTAAGTTTTTGCAAACCTACTACATATAGACGGTAAATCTTATCGAAAGGGCTTACGACACAGCCTCGAAGTGAAGCGAAGCGAAATGAAGAATCTCCCCCTGCAATAGCGAGCAGATTCTTCGGCTTTAGGCCTCAGAATGACAGGCTTTTAAAACCTATTATCAGATGTTTCGGTTTGTCCTCAATCCGAAACATTGGTTTGTTTATTTTTCTCTGTGACACTTTGTGTCCTCTGTAGTCATATATTACCTGTTTCGTATAAGGCAAGCTGCCAATGAATATATTAATCGCCTGCGGGTTAAGTAACGCCAAGCTGCTATCCAAACTGGCGCAGCTTATTGCATCCCCTAAAGTGGATAAAATCTATATTGTGCGCCGTCGGAATATCGCCGCTAATAAGATAATCTGTTTTTGTCCGCCGGCATTCTTAGCCGGCAATATAATTTTTTGCGAGTTATACAGGATAATTACTTTAATTTATTTATGCCTGAAAATAAATTTTGGTCTGTTAATTGGTATATACTTTTTTCCTCATGGAATATACATTGCCCTTTTGGGCTTTTTTTAAATAAAAAAACCGCTCAATTACTTCTGGGAACTGATTTATTTTGGAATATCATAAGACCAAAACATGGTAACTTATGGCTTACTCTACTTAAAAAAACTGATTTTATCGGAGTAAGAGGCGATAATTCCAGAACATATTTAATGAAAAGCGGTATAGCCGCCCAAAAGATATTTATACCGCCTAATGTATTTGATTTTAGAAAATATTCTCCAAAGCAAAAAACGCCGGAATATGATTTAATAACCATAGGTTCGCTGGTAGCTGATAAAAGAATGGATATTCTGCTTAAAAGCGTAGCGACAGTTAAATCCAAAATACCCGATATTCGACTTGCTATAGTGGGAGACGGTAAATTGAAAGATACGCTTGTATCATTGGCGGATAAGCTAGGTATAACCGATAATGTTTGTTTTTTGGGGACACAAAGTAATGTAGCGGATTATCTTTGCAAGGCGAAAATCTTTATGCTTACCTCCAGAACAGAAGGACTGCCCATGGCTATGATTGAGGCCTTGTCCTGCGGGCTGCCGGTTATTGTATCAAATGTAGGCGATATTGCTACTGTAGCTAAAAACAGGGTAAATGCTATACTGGTAGAGCAACCTAGTCCTGATGCGTTTGCCGGCGCTATTGCAGGCCTGCTTACGGATAAAGGGCTTTATAGTCAACTAGCTCAAAATGCGTTAAAAATACGAGTTGATTATAAATACGAGTATTCTTTGAATAATCTGACCGGCATTTGGGGTGAGGTATTGGATAAATGTTATTGATTTTATTACCCCGTAGGGGCGGGTTTGAAACCCGCCCCTACAAATAAACCGTATAGTATCCGTACAAGGGATGGGTTTTAATGTTTCGGCACAAGACATGCCGAAACATTAAAAAACGGCTACAAACAATGCACGACAACAATAACATAAAATTCATGCAGTTTGCGCTGGAGGAAGCGCAAAAAGCTTATCGTATAGGCGAAGTGCCGGTGGGTGCGGTAATCGCAAAGAATGATCAGGTAATTGCCGCAGCATATAACCTAAGAGAGCAAAGTAACGACCCCACGGCGCATGCTGAAATACTGGCGCTGCGTCAGGCTGCGCAAAAATTGGGAGGCTGGCGGTTATCAGGCGCCAAATTATACGTTAGCATAGAGCCCTGCCCTATGTGTGCGGGAGCCATGGTGCTTGCGCGTATATCAGCCCTGATATATGGAGCTGACGACCCTAAATGGGGGGCTGCCGGCTCTATATTTAATATTGTACAAAATAATAAGCTTAACCACCGAATAGAGGTTATATCGGGCGTATTAGCCGGCTCATCGCGGAAATTAATAAAAAATTTCTTTGCGGAAAAAAGGGGGTAGAGACCAACGGAAGCGAAGGGGGAATCCCCCTAATTGGCGCAGGGAACTTACGCCTTAAATACCGCCGCCCATAGAATAATACATTGGCGCCACGGCTTGTTCAACTTGCGGTTTACTTTGTTTTATCGGTAGCTCAATAGTAAACGTAGTTCCAGCATCCGAGTTGCTTTCTACAAAAATATCGCCTTTATGTCCCTTAATAATTCCGTAACTTACCGAAAGTCCCAAGCCGGTTCCTTTTACAGTTCCCTTGGTAGTAAAAAACGGCTCAAATATTTTATCCATATTTTTTTTACTGATTCCGCGTCCATTATCCTTAAATATAACCTGTATTTTATCTTTTAAGACCCTGGTTTGAATACTCAAACATCCGCTTACAAGAGGCATTGCCTCTTCCGCATTGGTAATAATATTTAGGAAAACCTGTTTTATTTGATCTGTTACCACAAAAATCTCAGGCATATCTTCTGTAAATTCTTTTATGATTTTTACCTTGCTTATTTTCAGTTTTTTGCCGCAAAAATGCAGTATATCATCAATTAGCTGGTGTATATTCACATAACTGGCCAACCCGCTGGAGGGACGATAAAAATCCTGAAGACTGTTAATCAGGCGCGAGATTCTACCGCATTCCCTTATCGCCAGAGAAATGGATTTTTTATCGCGCAAGTCCAAATATTTATTTTCAGCCAATTCTTCTAAAACCATGCTTATTCCATACACCGGATTGTTAAATTCATGAGCAACTGAAGCGGCCAATTTGCCAAGAGCGCTTAGTTTCTCTATATGCAAAAGCTGTTCATGAATGGTTTTTAATTCAGCCGTTCGCTCATCAACCCTCAGCTCTAATTCATCGCGAGCTTTACGTAACCCCTCTTCGGCCTGTTTGCGTTTGATAATTCCAGCAAGCACATTACCAATAGCCATAAAAAATTCCTCTTCATCTTTAGTACGGCGGTGCCCCTCTTTTACATAAAGGTTCAGCACGCCTAAAATCTTATCTGATGATATAATAGGAATACAATAATGTCCGTGAGGCAGCTCTCCCTCTTTTCTGTTTTCGTGGCATTCATCAAGGGTATTGGCAAACTGTATTTTTTTAGATATGGCAGCCTTGCCGCAAAGACACTTGCCAAAAGGAATTTGAGCGCACATAATCTGCAAATTTTCAGGCAGCCTGCAATAAGATTGCATAACAAGCTTACCGGTAGTATTATCAACCAAAAAGATAGCGCCGCGTGATTGCAGAGTCAGCCAGGGAATGGATACTATGTGTTTTAATATCTTATTCAGCATTTCTTCTAAGTTATAAGGTTTTATGGAGATATTCAACATACTATTAAGCGCGCTTTGAATATGATGTTTGCGCTGCAAGGCATCATCCGCTTTTTTTCTTTCATTTATTTCTTCCAACAATTGTTTGTTGATATTTATCAATTCAACGGTACGTTTTTTTACTAAATCTTCAAGGCGAATACGATAGTTCTTTAATTCCTGTTCAGCATGTTTACGTTTAGTAATATCTTCACCGGAAGCTAAAATTGCCACCACCTTTTTATTTTCATCTTTTAGTAATGAATTATGCCATAAAATAATTCTTTCCTGACCGTCTTTGGTTAATAATACTGCTTCATTATATTCAAATGATTTAATTTCACCGGCCATCAATCCATCAAAAATAGTCTTTTGTTGCTGCCTGTTTTGGGGAAAGATAAAATTATCCAACCAATTTTCACCTATAATTTCATTGTATTCATATCCTAGAATCTCACATCCTTTATTATTTATAAGCATAATATTATAATTAACATCCAAAACAACGATCATTACTCCGGCAATATCTAAATAGCTTTGTGTTTTATCTCTTTCTTGGCGTAATTGCATGTTTAATATACCCAATTTTTTAGTTCTTTCTTTCACCTTTTGTTCTAAGCTTTTGTTTAGTTTTTGTATTTCAGTATCCCTTTTTTCCAGCGAGTCCACCATGCTGTTAAAGCACTCCCCCAGTACGCCGATTTCATCCTTAGCATATTTATTGACCCTTAATTTAAGGTTGCCTTTGGCTATTTCCGTCGTGGTGCGCGTCATCGCCAGAATAGGTCCAACCATCATCTGGGCAAAGGCAAAGGAAAAAATAGTCCCCACCGCTATAATGGTCAGAGCGATAAGGAAACCGGCGTGTAGTATTCCCTGTTTTTCATAGATTAATTTTTCTAAAGATATGCTGAGTTGGCTATAACCGATTATTTTACCCGTATCTTCTTGTGGAAATGGCGGCTCAAATTTTTGTTCCAATTCCAAAAGCCGGTCATCCTGGCTTAAATCGGGCTGTTTTTTTACTGTACTGTTGGTTCTTATAGGAGTTAAAATGTTTAGAAAAGGTATTTCACGGTTTTTGTCATAAGATATTTGATGGTTATTTTTAAACTCCATCTGTTTTATTTCTTTATGACTAAAATCGGTATATTCTGTTTGAATCTGGATTTTTTAGCCAAAACCACTCCGTCAACATCATAAATTACCGCAGCGCCGACATCTTCTTCTTGAATAATCCAGGCCAACAACTTATTTAAGATTTTAGTATTTTGGGTCATTACTCCGTATTTAGTATTATATGTCAAGCTGTTAGCTATAATTTGTCCCTTTTCCTCTAACTCGCGGGTTAGGATAGTATCCAGTTTATGAATATGATGTCCGGCAAACAAAGCGCTGGTTAAAACTATAATGCAAACAATATAGGTCATAAATTTGGGCTGTAGTCCCAAAGCCACTCTCTGTTTTTTTCTTTTTCCAAACATTTTATTTTCTGGTACGGTTAATAGCGTACGCTGTCATTTAGGTGTTGGTTTATCTCAAGCCTAAACAAGGCAACTGTCATTCTCGAACAAAGAGGCTGTGTCATAACCGGAAAAACCGCTTTTTTCCTGTCATTCCCACAAAGGTGGGAATCCATAACTTCTTTAAAATACTGGATTCCTGCCTTCGCAGGAATGACAGATTGAGAGCATTTTTCAGGTTTTAAGCAATTGCGACACAGCCTCGAAGCAAAGCGGAATGAAGAATCTGCTCGCATATGGGGGGCAGATTCTTCACTTCACTCCGTTGCGTTCAGAATGACAATTACCTTATAATTTTACGTAAGGTAACTTACTTGTAAACATACTTGAATTTATCTAACAAGCCGTTAGAAATTTTTAGTCCCATATTTTGGGCAGTCCGCAAATTTATAGCCCATTCTATTTTGGTAGACGAAGACAAAACAGCCGGTGTTTTTTTACCTTCTAAAATCTGCCGTCCTAATGAACCGGCCTGTTTACCAATATCAGTATAATTTATTCCACATGAAAAAAGAGCCCCGGCTCTTACAAAATTTTTATTGTATACCATAAAAGGAATATTATTTTCTAATGTAAGCAGAAGAATATAATTAAGCGATGCCTGATTAGCCACAATACTGTCAGGAGTAAGCCACAATGAATCAACTCTTGCCAGCAATTTAACAATTGCATCCGGCACATCCCGGGAGGATGCAAGCTTTACAGAAGCAAGTTTTAATCCCAATATATTGCAGGCGCGCCCGGCATGCCGAATATAATTTTCCGTTTGCCGGCTATACAATACCCCTATCTTATTGGCATTAGGCATAATTTTTTTTAACATTTCAAATTGTTTTTTTATATCCGCTTCAATAGAAATACCAAATATATTATCTCCTGACAAATCCTTATCTTTAGGAGACAGTACCAGACTATAAATTATCGGTATCTTGTGATTTAAGTTTCCCTTAGCGCCCAAGGCAGCCAAGGCGCCTAAAGCAAAAACCAATTGAGGGCGCTTTTGTTTTATCTGCCGCATTATTTTATCTGTCTTTTTTGCGTCTCCTTTTAAATTATATTCCCTAACACCAGTTTTTACAACTTGTTTAAATCCCTTTATCGCCAGATTATAAGGGGCTATATCATTACTTTTTATAATAACCACCTCCGCCGAACACACTACTCCCTTATACAATATAGTTAAAAAAATAAAGTTAATAAGGGCTAATACAGTCCGTTTCTTCATCTCTTAATTTATCCTAACCTCCAAACCGGTTCAGATTGAAATTTATAATTTACAACCAGCGTGCAGGTCATTCCGGGCTGCGGTTCATCATCCGGCAAGGCGGGCAATGCCGGATCGACAGAATCTTTATCAAGTAAATTATTAACAGAGCCCTTAATCTCCATAGTATCGGAGAATTCCTTAAAAATAAGCGCCACGCCAATAAAGCATAATAATGTCCCCTTTTTCATAATGTACCCCAACGTTAACTGCAATAATCTTCATATTAATTCATTACTTTTATATGTGGGGGTCCTTTATTATTATGATTATGTTTTAGAATAAAAATTCCATTAAATATTTATTATGCTTAGCCGTTGGAGGGTCTGTTTGGGTATGTTTATAGCAGGTTGAGTTTATGTTTGATGTTTGGCATGGGATATACAGAAACATAAAGGTCGGGCTCGTCCCTGAATCCGACCTTTATGTTCTTTATGTTTCGGGGTGTCTCACCCCGAAACTAATTGCTTAAAGCGCAGGTGTTTCGGGATGAGACATCCCTACAACATATATTTTGGCTTGTACCCAAGCCGAAAAATCGGCTTAAAACTAACTCGTAGCCGCGGGTTTTTAAACCCGCCTTATTAAGGGCTAACAGGCTGATCTTTAAAGTCGGCAGCTACAAAAACAAACTGCCGCCATGGTATACCGCAAAGGATACTATCCATGCAATAGCGGTAGTATAGACCATTGTAAAAGCCGGCCAGGTCCATCCGCCGGTTTCTTTTCTCATAATAGCAATGGTAGACATACAGGGTAAATACAGCAGAACAAAAACCATCAGGGTATAAGCCCTCAATGGAGTAAAGAAAGGGTCTTTCGCTATAGCCTCCCTAAGCGGCGCCGCATCCTCGCCTACGTCTTCCAAGCTGTATAGCGTAGCCATGGTGGAGATGACGACTTCTTTGGCCACAAAACCAGAAAAAAGCGCCACCCCGACTCGCCAGTCTCCCAAGCCAATCGGTTTTAAAAACGGCGCCAGCCCCCGCCCCAAATAACCCGCCAGACTGTTTTTCAATTTTAGACTAGCCTGCATTTGGGCGTCAGCCGGTTTTAAGGGTAAGCTTTGCTCTGATTTGGGAGCAAGCGAAATATTACTCATAAACCATAAGACAACAGAAGCCAGCAGGATTACCTTACCCGCTTTTTTTATATACAATCGAGAGCGCTGCCACATATGAATCAGCAGACCCTTTGCCGTCGGCAGTCTATACGGAGGCAGCTCCATTACAAAGGGCGTGGACTCTCCGGTAAATAAAGTATGCTGAAATATTTTGGCTACAATAGCAGCCATTAGAATTCCCAGAATATATATTGAGAATAAAACATTACCCGCTGCACTGCTTTTAAAAAAAGCCGTAATAAATACCGCATAAACCGGCAGCTTAGCGCCGCAGCTCATAAATGGTATAATAAGCATAGTAGCGATACGGTCACGCTTGCTGGCCAGCGTCCTAGTGGCCATAATAGCCGGCACGGCGCAGCCGAATCCCATTAGCATGGGGATAACCGACTTACCATGCAGGCCGATATGGTGCATAATCCTGTCCATAATAAAGGCCACCCGTGACATATAACCACTGTCCTCCAATATGGCAATGGCTAAAAACAACACCAATATGGGGGGTAATAATACCAAAACATTACCCACCCCGCCGATAATACCGTCTACAATCAAAGAACGATAAAAACCAACCGGCAGCGCCCCGCCTACTATATGCCCTAAAAATGATACTCCACCCTCCAGCCATCGCGTAGGGCCTTCAGTAACAGCGAAAGCCAGATTGTACACCATCCACATCAGAGTAAAAAATATGGGCAGGCTAAGCGCCCTATGAGTCAGAATGCGGTCTATTACCTCGGATATATCCACACGCTCCTGCGGCGTACTTTTTACCGCCTCATGATAAGCCCCTTCCACAAAACCATATCTGCGGTCTACTAAAATCGTCTCCGCATCCTCGCCGAAAATACTTTTTATATGCCGCCGGCTTTTTTCAGCGGTATCCAATATCACATCAGGCTGCTGCGCTGTATTTTTTATATGTTTTATAACCTGGCTGTCATTTTCCAATAATTTTATAGCTAACCATCGAATGGGGAATTTTCGAGATAACTCATTATCATCAATCATTATCGTTTGTAATTTATCTATTTCCTCGTCTAATTCCTCGCCATAGCTTATCTGCGGTTTTTTATATTTTTTCGGATGCTCCGCTGTATCTACAATTTGCTCCAATAATTCGGGTAATCCCTTTTTGGTCTTGGCTGCGGTCGGTATAATGGGTATACCCATGAGTTTTGACAGTTGCTCTACATTTATATCAAAGCCCTTGGCTTTGGCCGTATCTATCATATTTAAGGTGATAATCATGGGGATTTCAAGCTCTATAAATTGCACAGCCAGATACAGATGCCGCTCCAGATTGGCGGCATCCATTACATCCACCACCAGTTGCGGTCTTTTATTTAATATGAAGTTACGGGCGATTAGCTCGTCAATAGAATAAGCGGTCAGACTGTATGTGCCGGGGAGGTCCACCACTTTAATTTTATAATCTTTATAGGTAAGCCGGCCTTCTTTTTTTTCTACGGTAACGCCCGGGTAATTGGCCACTTTCTGGCGGGCGCCGGTTAAGCTGTTAAAGGTGGTGGTCTTACCGGAATTGGGATTACCGGCAAGCGCTATAGTGATTTTTTTATATTTTCTATCCGCCATATATTGATATTCCTTTTGATATTCAGCCCCGAAGAGACTAATTGCAACTTAGACACAGTATAAATTATGCGGCAAAAAAATATCTGTTTAAAAGACTTT
Organism: bacterium; assembly: GCA_024276125.1. Taxonomy (GTDB): domain Bacteria; phylum SZUA-182; class SZUA-182; order SZUA-191; family JAJRXT01; genus JAJRXT01. Next base: position 5,544 of record JAJRXT010000129.1, on the reverse strand, counting down.
TCTTAGCCTGTCATTCTAAGGCTGAAAGCCGAAGAATCTGCTTGCTATACGGGGACAGATTCTTCACTCCACTTCGTTTCGTTCAGAATGATAACTACCTTAAGTCAACAGCATTGGGCTATAATCAGACTAATATTTCCACGTATATTTTTGCGGCTTCAGCCCGGCGCAGGGACAGGCTATATCCTTTTACTTCGATTTCAATAGGATCGCCTAAGGGCGCCAGTTTTTTAAGGGTGAGCCTAGCGCCTTTTACCAGCCCCAAATCCATTAAGCGGCGTCTGAATCCGCCTTGGCCTATTAATTTTATAATCCGGCAGGTATCGCCCGGTTTTAAGTCGTTTAGGGTATATTTCATGTTTTAGGCTTTTGTATATTGCAATCCCTGCAATAGCCTGTTACTTCAATTTTATGGCTTTTCATAACAAATTGATTGGCTTTGCATACTTGGGTCAGCTCTTTTTCTAAGGGTTCTCTAAAGAATTCGATTACTTTTTTACATTTTAGGCAGATTAAATGTTCGTGATGTTTATGTACGTATACGTGTTCATAATGCGTATGTTTTTCTATAAAGGCCACTTTGCGCACTAATTCGCTTTCCACCAGCAGCTCCAGCGTGCGATAGATAGTGCCTCTTGATACGCGGCGGCTGTTTTGCCTGATTTTAAGCAATAAGTCTTCAGCTTCAAAGTGATCATGAATCTTAAAGACTTCCTCAAGCACAATTTGCCGCTCTGGGGTAAATTTAAGGTTTTTATGCAGGAGGAATTTTTTAAATTCTTCTGTTATTTCTGTTATATCCATAATTGCGTCCGCACTCTAATTGCAATTTAAACTAAGTCTAAACCAGAGAGTAGCATTTATTGGTCTGCATGTCAATTTTAAAAAATTGGTTGGCGATGTTAAAACAGTATGATAAAATGTTATGCGGACAGATTAAACTGTCACCCTGGGTGAAGCAAAGGGTCTTCTCGCATAGTCTGAGAAATTCTTCGCTTCGCTTTAGAATGACAGTATAAATTCAGAATGTTACAAGATTTATAGAAACATAAAACGCCACCATCATTGCTGTAGCCCGCAATATCCCGGAAAAGATTCTCCAGAAAAACGCCAAGCTGTTAATGTGGTATAATGTAGCGGTAATCAGAATAGAAGAGGAATAACTGTGGCATCTTGCAATAATAGTTTTTTGAACGGAAGCCGCTGGCTGCGTGCTGATTTTCACCTGCATACCAAGGCAGATAAGGAATTTTCATATTCAAGCGATATAAACTATTATTATTCAAACTATATCAATGCGCTCAAGTCCGCTGGAATCGAAGTTGGTGTAATTACCAATCATAACAAGTTTGATTTCGATGAGTTTAAGGCATTACGGAAAACTGCACAGAAAAAGGGGATATTTCTTCTGCCGGGGGTGGAACTGTCGGTAAATGACGGAGCTAATGGTATTCACACACTTATTGTATTCAACGATGAATGGTTGACAAACGGTCAGTATTATATAAATCAATTTCTGAATATTATTTTTGAAGGTAAAACCCCGGAAGAATACGAGAATAAAAACGGCCGCAGCTCTTCGGGATTAATCGATACTATCAAAAGACTGGAAGGCTATCACAAGGATTTTTTTCTTGTTTTTGCACATGTGGAAGTACACTGCGGATTGTGGCATGAATTGGATGGTGGACGCCTTGAGGAACTGGGGAAGAATGAATTTTTCCGTCAGAGAAGCTTGGCGTTTCAAAAAGTCAGAACCCATGATGTGTCTGAGCGCAAATGCCGCGTAAAAGTACAGGGATGGTTTGGCGATGCCTATCCAGCGGAAGTGGAAGGTTCCGATCCGAAAGCGATTGATCAAATTGGGCAGGGAAAACGCTGTTATCTGAAAATCGGTGATTTCACCTTTGAAGCAGTCAAGTATGCTCTGCTTGACTATAAAAACCGCTTAGCTGCCAAGAAAATTCCCCACTATACCCATTCTCACATTCTTAGCGTATCTTTTGACGGCGGCGTACTGAAGGGTAAAACGATCAATCTGGCGCCGGAACTCAATACCCTCATCGGCATCCGCGGAAGCGGTAAGTCATCCATTCTGGAGGCTATCCGGTATACACTTGATATTCCTTTCGGGGAAAAGGTTCTCGACAAAGAGTACAAGAGTCGCCTTGTCAACCATGTCTTGGGCAGTGGAGGCAAAGTTACTATTACTGCCGTTGACAGAAGGGGCAGGCAATATGAAATCCGCCGTATAAACAGGGAAAAACCAGATGTATATATTGACGATATCCTTCAACCAGGTATCTCCATTCGGGAAACCATTTTGCACAAACCCATTTATTTTGGACAGAAAGACCTATCCGCCACAGGCGAGGGTTTTGAAAAGGATCTGGTGGAAAAATTAGTCGGCGAGAAGCTTTCCGGGATTCGATCACGCATCGAGGCACAACGCGGGAAAGTTATTGAGCTAGTTACTCGATTGAAAAAACTCTCCAATATGCAAGAGAGAAAAAATGAATATGAAGACAAGAAGCTGGACGCTGAATATAGGCTGAGGTTTTATAAAGAACACAGTGTGGAAGAAAAACTGCAAAAGCAGGTTGATTTTGATACAGATTCCATAAAGCGCTCCCAGGTTGTTTCTTTTACCAAATCCTATCTTGAGGATTTGGAATCTTTTATTGACCAGTATGAAGACGACTTGAAAAATCAGCGTGTCTACACATCAAAACAAAGCAAGAAATTCTTTGACGATTTTTTTGTCATATATGACGGGTTGATTGTATCTTTTGCAAGCATCAGAGAAGCCCTCTCAACAAGTAAGCAGGTACTGGTTGAGCTTAAAAAGAAAGCTGAGGAGTTTGAGAAGCTCAAGAATAGTCTCAAGGAAGAATTCGCAGAAATTGAAAGAAAACTGGCTGAACAACTGCAAAAAGATGGATTACAAGCAATACGCCTGGATGAATTCCGCGAGCTTCGTAAAACAGTGGAGCAAGCGTCACAAATGCTCCAGGCTTTGGATAAGCAGGAATCTGTCCATAAAAGTCTGAAGCAGGAATTGTTACAAGAACTGGCAGCACTTAACGAACTCTGGCGTGATGAATACAAAGAGATTCAGGCAGAACTCGACAAAATTAACAGCAGCCATTCTTCGCTTGAAATCAAAGCAGAATTCAAGGGTGACAAGGCCGCCTTCATTACCTTTATAAAAGATATTTTTAGGGGCAGCCGTATCCGGGAGGTGACTTTTTTATCACTTATCAAAGAATTTTCCGATTTTGGAGCCATGTACAAAGAATTTGATAACGTCAAAACCAAGCTTGCTGCTTCGGCTTCGGTTTTTGAGCAATCTTTTACTGAAAATCTATCTGCTCTTTTGAGATGGCAGGTTCCCAACCGGTTTGTTATCGAGTATCGCGGCAATGAACTGAAACACCATTCGCTGGGGCAGCGCGCATCAGCTTTAATTCTTTTTGTTCTTAGCCAGCAGGAAAACGATCTTTTTATCATCGACCAGCCGGAAGACGATCTGGACAATCAAACTATTTATGAGGATGTAATAAAATTGATATGTAGCATCAAGCCAAAGACGCAATTTATTTTTGCTACCCATAATGCCAATTTTCCCGTGCTTAGCGATGCAGAACAAATTATTTCCTGCGCCTATTCTGATGACACCGTTCACGTGACAAGCGGCAGCATTGACTGTCCGAAACTGCAGCAAGAAATCGTGGATATTATGGAAGGCGGTGAAGAAGCATTTAGACAACGCCAGAGGAGATACGAAATATGGAAACCACAGAACTCCTAGAAATTATCAGTCGTGGTAAAGATAGTAAACACCAGTTCAAAGCCAATGTCACAAACGAAACATCATTGGCTCAGGAAATGGTAGCATTCAGCAATTCAGGGGGAGGTACAATATTTATCGGTGTTAGTGATGACGGCACCTTTGCCGGTTTGACACGTAAGGACATGGGACGATTGAATCAACTTGTTTCCAATGCGGCATCCCAGCAGGTCAGGCCCCCAATCAATCCACAAACGGAAAACATCACCGCACCGGACGGACTGGTTATGCGGGTTGTTGCCCCGGACGGTATCAGCAAACCCTATATGGACAAAAACGGGGTCATCTGGGTCAAAAGTGGATCAGACAAGCGCAAGGCAACATCCCGAGAAGAGATTCAGCGAATGTATCAGAGCGCAGGTTTGATTCATGGCGATGAGATTCCGGTTCCCGGTTTGACTGTAGCTGACTTGGACACTGACTATTTCAAAACCTTTTATGAACGGAACTTTGGTGAATCTCTGGATAAGCAGGATATGTCCCTGACGGAATTACTGAAAAACATGAACCTAATGAAAGATGGCGTATTAAACAGGAGCGGAGCCTTGCTTTTTGCCAAAAATCCCAGTTCAAGACTACCTGTCTTTATTGTCAAAGCCATAGCTTTTCCCGGCAATGAAATCCATGAGGAACACTACATCGACAGTCAGGATATTACCGGAAAATTAGGGGATATTTTTCATAAAAGCATGAGTTTTGTTCTTGGAAACATCCGGCATATTCAGGGAGAACAAAATGTTAATACCCCTGGGGAGCCGGAGATTCCAAGAATTACCCTGGAGGAGTTGGTAGCCAATGCACTTATTCATCGCGATTATTTTGTCTCAGCGCCAGTTAGGCTGTTTATATTTGCTAACCGATTGGAAATCATCAGTACGGGACATCTCCCAAACAATCTGACTATCGAAAACATCAAAAGAGGAAATTCAAACATCAGAAATCCGATTTTGGCATCCTATGCTACCAAAATACTGCCTTATCGGGGATTGGGAAGCGGCATTATTCGTGCGTTGAAAGCATATCCTCATATTGATTTTGAAGACGACCATAACGGAAACCTCTTTAAAGTAGTTATTCAGCGAGTGATACATGAGTGATTCCTGGTAATACTGCACCATTTTATAGAATTTTCATGAGTAAGATCGTAAAAAAAGCTGATAACACAATAAGTGTTTTTGTCGATGTTTCGGCTTGGGGACAAGCCGAAACTGTTAAGGGCAACGCATCCCTGTATTGGTTTCGGGGTGGGACACCCCGAAACATAGGAGGCCGGTACTTGGCATAACAAAGGGATACCCTTGAATGAATTAGGGCGCTATGAGCAGGCAATTACCGCATATGATAAGGCTATAGACATAAACCCGCAAGATGCCTACGCTTGGTGTGGCAAAGGGTGTACCTTGCGTAAATCAGGACGCTATGAGCAGGCCATTGCCGCATATGATGAGGCTATCAGTATAAACCCGCAGGATGCCTGCGTCTGGCATAACAAAGGGTATGCTTTAGCTAAATTAGAACATTATGAAGAGGCTGTTATCTGTTATAATAAAGCAATAGAAATTGACCCCAATGATGATGAGTATTGGAATGACAAAGCCGAGACTTTGCAAAAATTAGGGCGACAGGCTGAAGCTGAGGCGGCCTTTGCCGAGGCTCGGCGCCTACGTTCCATATAACTTAAGTTAAAGTAGGGC
>JAJRXT010000128.1 GCA_024276125.1 bacterium | reverse complement strand
ATCCAACTACCCTTCTAGAGAATAAGTCTATTAAAACAGCAAGATACGCACCAGCCTTCCTGAGTTGGTATGTAGGTAATATCCCCTGCATAAACTTTATTTGGCTGCTTTATATTGAACTTATGGTCAAGAAGATTTAAAACAACAGGCTTATTATGCGCAAAATTTGTAGTTGCTTTAAATTTACGTTTACTTTTGCTTGCCAGGTCTTGCTGTTTCATGAGACGGCCAATACGGCGGCGGCTGACCTTATCTCCATGTTCTTCTTCTAATTCATTTGGACACACGCTCCTTAATTAAATCCCTAATAATATACGAATTTATGTGTCCAGAAAAGTATAACCACTCCAGTTTGCTTTTAAAGGATTATCCTGCCGCAACTTTCGAAAAAACTACAAAGCCGCAAGCCGGAATAACTACATTAATACGTCCGTTATTAGAGGGAATAGAGCTTCCCAGATTGCCAATGTTATTACCATTGTATGTGCCGGCGTCGCTGTTGAATACTTCCTTCCATAAACCGCTGCCCAAATCAGGATTCTCAATAAAATATCCCGAATTAAACGGATGATTATTAAGACTGGCTACCACCAGCAGCTCTTCTTTTTGCTCGCGTCTTAGAAAAGCGATTACCCTGTTGGCATTGTGAGTATGTATGATATCAATATCATGCGCTTTAACAGCCGGATGATTATACCTGAATTTGATTAAATCCTGATAGAATTTAAAAAGATATTTACCCTCCTGCCTACGCTCTTGTTTTATGTTTTCCCGGTTTTGCATAAATGTATCGTATGTATAGTCTTTTTCTGCGCCAACCTCTTCGCCCATTAAAAACATAGGCGTGCCCGCCGATAACATCGACATGCCAAAGCAAAAACGCGAACGCGCCTCCGCATAATTGCGAGTCTGGCCTATAAGCGGCGCCGAATTTACCGCAGCGCGGATAGTTCGCAGGGAATGCGCGGAATTGCCGGCCTCATCATGTGATTCATGATATACTACCTTTTTTTGAGAAGACTCACTTAACACCTCTTGAAAAGAATCCATTGCAAGCGGTATATCCCCTCCGTAACCCGCTGTTCTAAGCAGGTTGGCAAAATCAGTCCCGCGTCCTGTATCACCTATCAATTGATGATAGAAATTGGCATACCAGGCGGCATCAAAATTAAGACCGCCAGCGCTTAAGGGTTTAGTTATCATATCCCATTTGGAATGGTCTTCAGCAACCAGCATTATCTCTGGATTAACCAACTTTAAGCTGCCGGTCAGTTCTCTTAAGAATTTAGCTCCAAAAATATTGGCCTGAGATGCCTTGCGGCCGTCGGCATGCAGCACATTATAACTGTGTATAGAGGTGGTCTGATCTACGCGAAAACCGTCTACATGAAACTCCTCAACCAGCATCGCAGCGCTGCTTATAAACATTTTCCTGACCATCTCGTCATAATAACGCGGCGCATAACCGGTAGACATATTATCCACATAACCGCCGTGCCCCGGGGGATTCGCATTCGGATAATCAGACGATCTTCCTTCATACCAATAGTATATATTCTCTTCAGGAACATCGGAATCATAAGCCCACTCAGCTCTTTCTGCATTATGATGATAATGATTATAGACCACATCCAAAATTACCGCTATTCCGTTTTGGTGGCATTTGCGTACAAAATGCTTAAATTGGTCCCTGCCGCCGGCGCTGTATTCAATCGCAAAATAATGAGAGCTGCCATAGCCCCATTTTGCCCAGCCCTCAAATTCATTTATCGGCAGAAGTTCCACCGCATTTATACCCAAGTCTTTAAGATAATCAATCAGTTCCATAGCGTCCTCTAAACTGCCCGGCCTATCCGAACCATTCCAGATAGCCCCGATATGCAGCTCATAAATCACTAAATCTTCAATCCGTTTCGGCAGAGAAATACCGGATGGAAATTCATTTTTCCAGAATTGTTTTTCTGATACAAATGTTGTTTCCGGCCATACGGGTTCTGTAAAATGTTTGGTTACACTATCCGGGTCAACTACCACAGAACAACTTTTAGTGCCGTCCAACTCTTTAATATCTCCAGTATAAGCCGCCCCCTGCGGGTCATACTTACCGCCGCCTATCTGGCACCTTGAGTATAAATCAGTTCTATAGACAACCTTTCCCGTCTTTTGGGTGATTTTGAACATATACGGTTTATGATCGAATCTGCTGAAATTTTTTAATATAGGATATTTGTTCTCATCTGTACGCCAGATGCCGTCTTTTGTATAAAACATGGAAATAGGCGGAATAGAATTATCTATACCGGTTCCGTCATCTGCAATATAGCCGTGCTTAATATTTCCGAATACCAATGCTACCTTTTTTGCATTTGGCGCCCATACGGAAAATTTTATACTGGGTTTTGTACTGCTTGAGGCGCGATAGTATTTGTTGGCGCCCAATCTTTTGCAATGTGTAAGATAGTATTGCTCTTTTTGGATGCCGCCATTGTTCTTATCCAGCCTGAAAGTCCTGTAACGCTCTTTTGAGTTATGATCATTTACCTCAGTTGCAATACCCCACAAATCATGTTCATTAGGCGTATCTAGTACAACCCCCCATTGAAAATTATAACCAATTTGTGAGCTGTCAAACTTTATCTTAGCCCTAAAACTGGGACATCCGTCGTCGCCCATAACCTGCTGCATCGGTACAGAACTCCAGTTATCGGAATAAAAACCGTCTTTATCCCAACTGCCTACCAGTCTGGCATTTTTGAAGATATTTATTTTTAATCCAGTCAGATAATTAAATTTAACGGATACGGTTGACATAATATGCTCCTAATTATTCCTTGTTTACTTTGTAGGCGCGGGTTTTTAAACCCGCGCCTTTACCGGTTGCCGGCCGACCTGAAGGTCGGCGGCTACGGAGGCAGGACTTACCCTTTTTTTAATTTAACCGGCCGGTTCGTAATCCTTATTGGGTACAAATTCTACGGCAACCTCCGTACAGTCATATTTTTCTTCATCAGAATCTTTTATTTGAACTTGAAAGTTGTTTTTATTTATCTGATCATATTTTTGGCCGTTTACATATACATCTCCCATTAAAAGCGACCCCTTCGGCAGGTAATCCGGCATTACATTTATTATATCATTATGCCGCCCCTTACAGGGTTTAAAATATAACCTAAAGGGAGTTTTACTGACAAAGGTGCGGATATAAAGCTGAGCCAAAAAATTTAATTCAAAAACATGATAACCCGATTTGGAGTGACTCCCCTTCATTGCCCTTACTTCTTTTGTATACGGCAGGCCGTCGTCGGTTACGTCAAAATATACGCCGCCGTAATCAAAATCAAGATAGGCCATATTCCAAAAAGCGATTGACTCACGCGCCAGTTGCAGATAATTGGAATTACCGGTACTGCCGTATAAAACCAAATACGCAAGTATACCCTGCTCTTGCTGCCACCAGGCTTTGCGGTTATGCCAAGTAAAGTCTATTGCCATATTATTTTTCGGCTCTCGTTCCACAACATCAAACCAGCCGCCGCGAACCTGATCAAGACCGTATATCTGCATGGAATCGCCCAGTTTTTTAGCCAGCTCGATATATTTCGGAACGCCTAACAAATTATGTACGCGGGTTAGGTTCCATGCAATTTTCAGGTTATGACCGACTACAGCGCGGTTTTGCTGCCATTTATAGGTTTTATCCGGCGTCCAGTCGCGTAAAAACCGTTCTTGAACATATGGAATATCGGGATTGGGATCAGGGAATTTATCGGCAATAAGCTCGGCTGCTTCCACCTGCATTTCGTAACATTTTTTATAAAGTTCCGAAAACTGTTTGCCGGGTAAAGATTCAATTGCCAGCATAAGATTGAGTAAATAAGCCGGAGTATGATCCCCTATTGAATTCCAGTTTTTCTTATTGCGGTTATCCCCCAGCGCCTTAGTGTCAGCCCTAAATGTATCATAATCAATGTGCGAAAAATACCCCCTTAAATCATTATCCAAAAAGCGCATATTAAATAGATTGATAGTACGCCGTATATCCTCAAGCGTCTCCCAATCATTGGTAATCCTATAAAATTGAGTAAGTCCCGCCAATGCGTAAATCTGTTCATACAGCGGAATAGCGTTATAATCATCGCCAAAACGAGAGGGTAATATCTTCTGGCCGGAATCCTTGTCATAGGCATGAGACCAGATAACAAACGAGCTGTCGTGGCTTTCCGTTCTGAATGTATCGCGCTGATATTCCACGCCTTTGCGCGCAGCCTGATAATAACGCTCATTTCCGGTCATAAGATAGGCCGATGATAATCCATATATAAGCCGCGACAGCGTAGCGCATTCCTGAATAGGGCTTGAGGTAGGCGAGCCGATAAAGGATAGATTCGTCTGGTAATTGGAAAAATCAAAATTATACCCCTGACCAAATAAATTTAGCAGCCACCTGTCGGCTAAAGCCGTAACCTGAGTAAGCCACCAGTGCGTTTCTTCAAATAAATAATCGCCGCTTTTGTTATAGAATAATGTTATTTCACGGGCGTCAAAACGCGTTTTATCATCATGAATCTGGTGTATACCATATGCGGATACCAATATGTCCTTTTTTATGTAACGTCTAAGTTTATCCTTTGGGCTGCCCGTATATCCTGATTTTACTTCAGTTCTGTCGCGGTCCAGCATATCAAAATTGCGGATGAATTTATAATACGTCTCCTCACCTACAAATACATCAAAAGTATCGCCGCTTCTGCATAAAACCTTCATTGAAAGATTGTTTAAGTTTACTTCTTTAATTATCCCCAAGATCATCAAACTATGTGTAAAATTCTTCATTAGTTCCCCCTTATCAAATAGAACTGCCTGCATATTGGGAGCAAACCCTTCGCTCCACTCAGGGTGACGCGTATTGTCATTCTGAGGCCGCAGGCTGAAGAATCTCCCCCCGCAACAGCGAGCAGATTCTTCACTACGCTTTGCTTCGTTCAGAATGACAGTTACTTTAAATCAACAGCATTGGGCTTTGATCATCTTTATAATGGTAGATGCCAGTAAGTGACAATGATCTCCTGTTCTGGCGGTTACTAAATCATCGTCTATCACCAAATCTTGATCAACATAAACTGCGCCGTAGGCCTTTGCATCGCCTAACAGATTGTTATGCACCGTAAGGCGTCTTCCCTTAATTAAGCCGGTCATTGGGGCGCAAAGCCAAAGCCCGTGACATATAATTCCTTTTATAATGTTTTTGTTGCTAAAGGCAAGCGATAAAAATTTTGTTGCCGGAGGTATTTTGTTTATATCTTCCGTATAACGAAGCCGATCGGCCACCATACCTGAAGGCACAATAACAGCCGAGTAATTATTCAGCTTATCTGCGCAGATATCTTCAAAGCTTTCATTGCAGCTCATGGGAATATGATAATCATGTCCCTTAAATTCGATAGAATTATTCCCCCAGAGCCTGGTCATGAAATGCAGGTTAATGTTTGCTTCAGCAAAACGATGCTGATAATAAAATATCTCCTTTTCGTAAAAATCGCTTTCTAATAATACAATAACATTTTTTTCCTGAGGCTGCATGTAAGACTCTCCTTCTTTTGGGGGCAAATTTGTTCTTTTATTAAGAAGCGGGGTCTTCTCCGCTCAATTGTTGTCTTGCAGTTTCCCAGTCTTCAGAATGATACAGCTCTACGAGTTTACCATCCTTTACGCGATTAAAATCAACAGTCATAATTTTAAATGAGCGACCGGTATACGGCACCAAGAAATCTCCTTTAGGAGTACCGGTCAGTTCGCTGCGTACGGCTATAACATCATTGTCTACTGAAATTTGTTTAATTTCAACATTAATATCCGGTATTAAATCAAAGAATCCCTGTAAACACTGTTGGGTATCATTTTTGTCCCGATACTCATTGTTGCTGTAATAGGCCTTCCAGCTATCGTCTAAGCTCTCCAGAGCTTTATTCCAATCACGTTTTTGGGCTCTAAATAAATTGTAAAATGGTTCTAAAATGCTTAATGCTTCTTCATTTGTCATAATCTTCTCCCTTTTTTCAGAATTATTTTTTAAGAGAGCGCCGCTAACCGCTTTAGCTCTTTCTTTATATATAGAATCATCAAACGCCCTATTAACCAACATTTCAGGCGAAACGCCGGTGTAATCTTTGATATCATATCTGGCGCCGTGTTTTACCATCCAGCTAATTTGCTTCAAGTGCGTTTGCACAGTTTCATCCGATGCAGTAAGCGCGCGATGAACGCTGTCCTGTAGGGCGGTCTGACCGTTTATCTGCGGTATGTCATTCATGGATGCGGCAAAAGCCAACGGCCTCATATATTGTGAGATAAGTTTTAGTATTTCAAAGTGATTAAGCACTGATGCGCGGATTACCGCATCTATTGCCATTGGATGTTTTTCCGGTATATCGGGGTCAGCTCCATGTTCCAACAGGTACTTGACCAGTTGATGTCTGAATTCCGCTGCAAAGGGCTTGTTGTCTATTCCTGTTATAGCAAAAATTAACGGGGTTTCACTCAAAGCGCCGCCGAGCCGGTTGATATTGAAATTCGGATTTTCTACTATTTCTTGTACATTTTGCATAATCTTGGTTTTTAAGTGGTCAATTTCATCCGAATTATCCGCATTGAGTCTTTTCAGGCTGGCAATCCCCTTTTCTATTATCTCTATTAATTGATTGGATAGAATTTGTTCCGTTCGTACAGGTTCCTGTTGCGGTACGGGGACTCGTATTGATTCTAAAAGATTTTCAAAATATGCAGATTTTTCCGCTTCAGCGCCGGTATCATATTGTTTAAAGAGTTTCCGCATTGGTTCATTGCCCCACAATTCCGACATTGTAAGACCGGTATATCCACGCACATTGCAGGCTAGTGTAAGCTCTTTGAGCGCATCGGCAGCAGCCTGTGTATCATCGGGGGGAATACCAAGAATTTCCGCCGCATTATCAAGAATCCAATTTGCCAATTTAAGGTGTTTTTCAGAACCGAAAAAAGCGGCTTGCAATAAAACAGTATGTCCATTTACACTGCAGATTTCAAATAGATGTTGGGGGTGTTTTTTAAGGATGCTTTTAACGGTTTCCAGATCGCCCGATTGTCCCGCCCAGAATATTGGCAGAGCATCAACGGCTTCTAAGGGGATATTAGGGTCGGCTTTCTTGCCGCCCGGAATATCATCTGAAAGTAAAAGTTCTACAATATTGCTTTGTCCCCTCACGGCGGCGGCCATTAGCGGAGTCCAGCCGGTAAAATTCTTTATATCCGCATTCCCGCCTTGTTGCAGCCATTCAGAAATGACAGCGCTATCTCCCATGCGCGCAGCATCCAAAACCGGCTCTATTATCAAGTTTAATATGCTCATAGCCTGATAGGTATACCCTGCTGTGGGAGTATTATTAATGCCGAATCCTCCTGTCGGGGTATACATATTTTTAATCCATGATACTAATTTTGTTCTGTCCGGTCTTTTTTGTCAAAGATCTAATGTTCGCATAACGCCATAAGATGTACCCAGCTCGGATGCGCCTTCTTTATCTGCGAATCCGCCGTCTTGCTGCTGACCGGAAAGGAGCAATTGCGCAACTGCCTGCGGATTTTTAAGCGATTCTTTTGCCCGAATCAGTGCGCTGGCTATGATCGCATTATTTAATACGCTTTTGCCGAATGTTCCGTTTTCCTCTTGCATTGCACGCAAGAAAGCTATAGTGGAAGCAGGGACAGGTATATCTAATTTACACTCATCAATTACCGCTATTACCATAAAGTGTTCTTCACGAATGGTGGCGTTTCGGGACATGAATTGCATTGCCGCTGGATATTGTTTTGTTAATGCTTCAGTTGCGCCGATACTATGTAGTAGTAACAGCCCTATTGCCGTAGCAAATACCGTTGGTCTGGTCGATGAGGTATCTATATAAGCGCCCGTAGCCGAATCGAAACAATTTGTTACAAAATTGAATATATCATCGGGGTTTTGCGGCGCTATGCCGAAGTATTTCAATGCTTTGCATACGCTTAGCGTGGGTTGAAGAGCGGCGGGGGCGAAAGGCGTATCAGTATATCCGCCCGTTGTATCTTTAAGGGATGTGAGAAAGGTTATTGTCTCTTTTTGTTCGTGTGGATAAATCATGGTTTTTCCTCCCGGGTGATTTGTAGTGGTTTATATGCGCGTTTAATCCGCATCTTTATATGAACTTGAGCAAGAACTTGTATGTTTCTGGGTGCCCCACCCCGAAACACCTAGGGTGAGCGATCTGTTCCGGCATGATACATACCAACACATAAGACTTTTTATAACTGTCATTCTGAGGGAGGCGTAAGCCGACTGAAGAATCTGCTTGGATATGCTAGTAGATTCTTCGCTTCGCTTCAGAATGACAAACTTAAAATCTATTATAGAAACATACAATTTTCCTAAATGGTTATTTCCATCCGTATTTTCGTATACCTTCAGTCAGCGCTTTTACCAGTATGCGGCCGCATAGATCGGAAGAGGCAACCGAGCGGCTGGTAATAAATGGATGATCTAAAATAACCGAGGTTATGCGGCCTACGTTTCCGTGGAACGCTCCATTAGGCGCCACCGCATCACGCAGAATATATTCCAGTGCAAACGGGGGAGCGCCAAAGTTGAGCCAATCTCCATTAGCCAGAATCGACCAACCGTCTGTATAATCGTACTCCATGGTGTGTCCTGTACAGTGTTTGCCTGCCAGAATGCTCTTTCGTGAATCCAACTCCCGCGCAAAGGCTAGGCAGGTAACGGTGTAGCATTCGGCTGCAATTGGTTTATCCGCATAATAGAATCCCAGAATCAGATCATGCAAGCGGCAGTTGTTGACCATATCTACAATAGGTCCGCTTCCGCCGACTAACAACAGCGCATCGTAGTTGTTTATCATTTCCCATGATTTGTTACGATTAGTGTAATAGTTTTCAAGAGCGCCGATGTAGTTATTTGCGCTCAGGTATGGACGCACCCCAAAGCATTCTCTTAGATTCATCCGCTTTGCAAAAAACTCTTCCCAATTTGTATTTTTGCCGCGTTTTGCAATTTCGGGACTGGTAACAGCACGGCCAAGCGGCGGGTCAAGATAGGCGCTGTCAAGACTGGCTCCATCAGGAAACGGGAGCGATCCGGCAGGGGTTATAAAGTCTACTTCATATCCGGCAGCCTTTAAATGATCGAGCGGCAGCAGAAGCTCTTCCACCCAGAAACCATATTCAGATAAAGCAACAAGAACTTTTTTACTCATATTTCCCCCTCGCTATTTGGTTAAGAATATCGGTTGTGCCTAAAACAGAGCTATGAATATAAGGTATAATTATTTTATTGAATAAAAGAATTAGGGCGTTATATTTTAAATGGTTGCATGTTGCTGTATGTGCTTGATTAAGACATTTATTGTATTTTATATGACAAGTTCTGTCAAGTTTTATTTACATTTTTTTGTTCACAGGGAATTTTGTAGGATTTATAATGAGGCTGTCGCCAAACAGGTAAAATGCTTGTTTTCTGTCATTCTTGAGCGGAGCGAAGAATCTCCTCGCTTACGAAAACAGGAGATTCTTCACTGCGCTTCGCTGCGTTCAGAATGACAACGCTAGAAGTGAACAGCCCTGTCCTAAAAAGGAATTATCTTGACATAATACAGATAAACACGATATAGTAAAAAACTATACTTTTACCGATTTTTTACTGTAATTATCAACAAGGAACAATGAAATGAAAAGAACATATCAACCAAGTAACACAAAACGCAAACGCACTCATGGCTTTCGCAAACGTATGTCTACTGCCGCCGGAAGGCAAGTGATACGCCGCCGCAGGGCTAAAGGTAGAAAACGGCTTTCTGTATAATATAGGAATTAAAAACAAGCTTTGGCCGGTCAGCTCTTGACAATTAAATTAATTGAGGATATGATTTAAGGGTATTTTAATGCTTAGAAATCAAGGCATGCGAAAAATTAAATCAAAGCTATATGCTTTTATTTAATAGGATTAATTTTGGGGCCTAATTGTAGTATTTTGGATAATAAATGAAATTTCCCAAGCGGTCCTTAATACCACTATTGTAAATCAAAGAAGAATAAACCGTAAAATATGCACTTAACCCCTTTATTGTTATTGTTAAGGAGGTGGTCTTTTTGACCCGAACTAAATGTCTAGGAGTGTTTTTAGCAAGTCTTTTGTTGGGAGTTTGTATATCATTTGGCGCCAACACAATTATGCAGGCGGGAGAAGGACTTTCATTATGTAGTAGTAAGAGAAAAGTAATAGATGTGGATCGGCAAAGGGTGGTTTTTCCCCATAAATTGCACCAGCAGATGGTGCTGGCTATTGCCGGCGGCGATAAAGAAAATGCCTGTATGATGTGTCACCATAAAAAACGTAAAGGACGCGACCCCAGAGCCTGCCGCAGATGCCATGCTGGAAAACGCCAAAAAGCAAAAGGCGCTTCACTTTGTCTTAGCGGGTGTCATGTTAAAGCTAACCGAAATGACTTAGTGGAAATTATTAAGGACTTGCCAAGTAAAAGTACTCGTAAGGGTCAGGCCATTAAACTTAAAGACGCATTTCATATAAGCTGTAAAAATTGTCATGTAGTCTTCAGAGCATTAAATCTGGATTTGGATGCTACCAAATATTTAGCTCCTGTTGAATATTGCGAGGGTTGTCACATCGCAAAAAATGAAGAGGACAGAAAAGCTGTAGAAGCCGAACGTGAAGCTGAAAGAAAAAGAACCGGCAATACAATTGAAGCTGTAAAAGAGTTCGTAAAACAAAGCGGAGCGAATTAAATAGGTTTTCTTGTCTTATCCGCTTGACGGTTTTTCAGCCTAATTTATGAAAATATGTTGTGTATCCCCCCGTACCTTTGGGTGCGGGGGGATTTATGGTTTTAGCCAACATTGATGTTCTAGTAAAAAGTCTGAAAATCAGTATTTTGTCATTTTTAAGCCCTTCGGTAAGCTTATTCAGAATAAAATCTAAGTTGAATGAATCCAGCGTAATATATGAGGACTTTTTGCGCATTAATCAATACAGGTTTTCTAATAACTTAAAATTCAGTGTGTTAAAGTGGCGATTTTAAAATGCGGCACAAAATGTATTATAAGGATTTTGCCGATGCTTTGTATGTCGATGACGTAAAGGCAAAGGAATTGTTTATTCAGCAAATTGAGCATGGATGGAGTTGCTGGCGAGAGTCCAAAGGTCTAAAAATGCAATATAGAGGCCGGGAATATTGCTATATATCTCAGGATAATAAAGGGCATGCGTTTTATCAGGATGAAGCAGGCAATCACATCATGGTAGATGACCAAAAAATAATTGAAATATTAATGGAACCTAGTCAGTAGGCCAATGCTGAAGAATCTATGTAACCTTGAGTCCGACATAATTGAGTTAACTTATCTATAAAAAGAGCAAACCTTGGGGGAAACCCTTCTTGAAAGAAGGGTTATCCCCCAAACCCCCTTCCTAAGAACTTTAATTCAAGGAATTTGGCTGGCGGCACATATTATCTTGCGGCAATATTTATAGCTGTCATTATTGTGCCGCCAGCCAAATTCCTTTAGATTGAAAGTTTTTGGGAGGAGTTTGAGGAACACTTTTTTCAAAAAGGGCTCCTCAAGGTTTTGTCCTTTACAAATAACTCAATTAGGTCGGGCTCGCGTTACATAGAGCTTAGGCCGGTTAAGTTTATACTAAAGCTAAACTCATCCTCATCAAAACGATTAACATAGGAAACACCCACACTAAAGCATTGTGATTTATACAGTATTGAATATTTATCCTCCACCCATTGCTTTTCTTTAGCATTATATTTGCCGCTTATATCAAAGCTGATATTGTGACCTACATCAAATTTTACCGCTCCGTTAAAAAAATTGGTATCGGCATTAGCATCGCGCCAGCCGGCCTTTAATGATATATCTTCAATTCCTTCATACCATAAATCTATATTATTTTTCTGCACCTTATCTTTATAGATATCATAATCAATTTCCCAGTCCAGTCTTAAATCAGTATCAGGCTTTATTTCCCAGTCAAACTTGAGCGCTGAAAACGGCCTGCGGGGATTTTCTTTTGTCTCATCTTTTCTGTATTCGGCGATATCATATTTTTGGCTGATGGTAAGCAGTAAAACTTCGCGTATTTTTTTTGTTTTATCAAAACGGCCTAAAAAATGATGCGTCATACCATAGCGAATTGTATTTTCCGGCGGAATATTGTTTATCATATCAAATTGTAATAGATCGCCTTGCTCCTCATCTTCTATATAATTATAGTCTATAAACGGGCTGAAAAAATGTTTTACATCGGTTTTATCAGTATTATAGTTTCGCTGCCATTGCGGTCCGTCAAAACGCAGCCCCAGCTCATATATTCCGCGTTCATCCGTCTGGTAGTTTTCATTCTTATTATACCAGCTCAGCAGATAACCGGCCTTTGGGGTGATTGCTGCCCTATGGCCTAAATTTAGCGGAATCCGCACTTGCGGGCGCATATGCAGCCGTTGGCTTTCTTCCACCAGCCCGCCTGTTTCACGCCTCCAATTTAGGCCGGATAATTCCAGATTATAGTATAGCGGCATATCAAATAATCTATGCGAGGCGCTTAATATTTTTAATTCCGGCAGGCGCCAGGCTTTGCTTTTGTAATTTGTACTTAAGTCTTTGGTATATTGAGTAATACTGTCTATACCGTAGTAATCCCAGTTTTTATGTATCCATAAATACGAATCCTGTTCTTGATTTCTGCGTCGTTGTATATTTTGGGCAAATTCTTGTTCATATTTGCGATCGCTTGATAGGTCTGTGCGTAGGAATGCCTTTATATCATATCCCAAATTCTGTGTTATTTCCGCCCGATTTTTCCAGCGGTATTCCGACTTTATACGGTCGCGAATCATATAGGAATATATTTTGCCTTTGTTCTTAGGGGTTAGAGCATAACGCAGCTCCAATCCAGCGCCGGCGCCTCTTCTTCCGAAATAATCCACTAAAAAAGTAGCGTCGCTCCATTTATTTATAGCCCAGAAAAGACTTTCCTTAAACATAATCCCATCTCTATTGGAATAACCTAGGCGGGGAATCAGCAAGCCGGTTGCCCTGTCGGTTTTTATCGGAACCGGAGCATAAGGAAAATAAAATACGGGGATTTTTCTCATATACAGCGAAAAATCATGCAGATAAGCATAATGTTCCAAATGAACCTCAGCCCGCTTAACCTTAAATTTCCAGTCGGGAACATTCCCGTCGCAGCTACTGTATGTTCCGTTTTCGACTAAGAATCTGTCTGGCGCCAGCATTTGGATTTTTTCACCGGTTATATAATAGGATGGAGCAAAAAACATCTCAGCCTGATAAACTGTACCCAATTTAGTTTTTAGGTTTATCTCAATCATCTCACCCACAATTCGGTTATCCTTTTGCTCCAAGACTACATTACCGCTGGCTACGGCCATACCGGTATCAGCATTTAATACAGCCTCATCTGCCTTTAGGCTTATACTGCCGTATTTTATTTCTACATTCCCCGTGCCTATATACACATTTTCGGCCTTATTATATTCCAGTGTGTCGGCCTGAATATAGACCGGTAATTCCTGTTTTTTAAGCTCTTCTATAGTTTTCTTAGGCGCAATAAGTCCGCTGCTTTGAGCTAATACTATCTTTGCGCCGCCAAACAACAGGCAGAATATAAACATAATTATTAGGTAATTTTTCACTGTAATTTTATAGTAAGACCAATAAGTTGTCATCCTGAGCTTTAAAGCGAAGGGTCTGTCCACGTCAATACTGTTGACTTAAGAAAATTGTCATTCTGAATGAAGCGAAGCGAAATGAAGAATCTGCCCCCATAGCGAGTAGATTCTTCGGCTTTCAGCCTCAGAATGACAGCTAAGATAAGTTAAACAGTTTTGACTTATGTTGACCCCTAAATATAAACTATTCGGAGTTAACTTAATAGTCATTAAAGATAAATCCTACATTCTGGCTTTAGATAAATGATTGGTCAATATAAGGGCGCCGACTCCGTTTAACAAACCGGTAAGCAGAGCCATTATCATGAAAACCGGCAATAGAAAGAATATACCAGTATGCCCGATTAAGATAAAAGAAGCCAGCGCCAGTTGGGTTAGGGTATGCGTGTATGCGCCGATTAGACTTATTCCGATTAAGCTTAGATATCTTCCGGCTATAAAAAGCGCAAGCCACATGGTAAAGATACTGAGTATCCCGCCGGAGAAACCGAGTAAAAAGGCCGGACCGAATAAATTACCGCTGATAAATGAACCCAGTACAATCCTGATAATACCTACAGTAAGAGCTTCCTTTAAACCGTAAATAGATAATATAGTTAAGGTAATAATATTAGCCAGCCCCAGCCGCAGCCAAGGGGTGGGGTTAGGCAGCGCCAGTTCTAAGATATGCAGAGCTAATGCGATTGAAGCCAGCATTGCCAAAAATACCAGCTTTCTAGTATGTAGATAATCCGCTGCATATTCTTGTTTTTTTAAGTTATTTGCTTTATCAGGACTAGCGGCTGAGGGCATCTAAGCTCTCTTGGTTGGAATCGCCGGTTATTTTAACCAGCAATTGATTGGGGATACAGGCTATTATTTCCTCAACTCTGCTCTGCCAGCCGAATCCCATGCAGGTCTTATTGGGGCAGGCGGCGGCGGTTACTTTAATCCGGTTGTTTTTTATACGCAGGTGTACCTCTCCCTGTTTTGCATTGATCTTAATATCATCAATATTTTTATCCAGCGGATAGCGGGCGACAACCTTATTTGATACCAGTATAACCGCAGATTTACCCTCGCTAGTTGCCCGGCTTACCCAAACATAGCTAAATCCGGTAAATATAGCTAGAAATACAATCAGTATTTTATCCGCCGGCGTAAGCAGTTTTAAGATATTTTTTAGCGTAATAAACAATTTATTATTTAGTTTATTGCAGTTATTTACCCATGTTACGCAAAAAAATCTAATGATGCCGCCGTCAATGCTGTTGACTTAAGAAAGCTGTCATTCTGAGACCGGAGGCCGAAGAATCTCCCCCCGTATCGGGCAGATTCTTTACTCCGCTTCGCTGCATTCAGAATGACAATTTCTTTAAGTTCAACAGCAAATCACACACCGTAGGGTGGATTAAGGGGTCTTATATAACAGGTATTCTGACATATTTAAAGAACGCTGAACCGTTAGTTAGGTGTGGTGGGTCCGCAACTATTAAGATAATATTGACTTAAATATATATTTGTGGCTCTTTCATAATACGGGCTTGACCCACCCTACATTAAGAAACGAGCTTTGCGTAACATGAGTTATTTAGTTTGTTTTAGCGATGTAAGTATATCCCGAAATCAGGGGAAAGATGTATTAATACAGCCTGTATCTAATATTTTTGTCTCACCAGTCGCCACTAATCCCGCAACAGCCATGGACATAGCAGTACGGTGGTCCCCGCAGCTTTGGCATTTTGCGCCGGTTAGGTTTTCACGTCCGTATATTATCATACCGTCTTTGGATTCTTCTATTTTTACGCCCATTTTTCTTAAATTAGCGCTTATAGAGGCTATGCGGTCGGTTTCTTTTACGCGTAATTCGCCGGCGCCTGTGATTTTGGTTATTCATTCGGCTAAAGATGCGGCTATACAGAATATAGGGAATTCGTCAATCATACGAGGTACAAGCTCCGATGTAATCTCAATTCCTTTTAGGCGGCTTGATTTAACCAAAATATCCGTTGCCGGTTCGGCTTGTCTATCATTTTTATTTAATACCTCAATATCAGCGCCCATTTTTATTAATACGTCCAATAAGCCGGTGCGCGTCGGATTAATACCCACGTTTTTTATAAGTATTTCTGAATCGCTCACAATAAGTCCGGCTATTATAAAAAAAGCGGCTGAGGATATATCAGCAGGTATAGTTATTTTTTGAGCGCATAGAGCGTTGTTATCTAAGCGCGATATACTTACCGAAAGATTGTCAACCTTTATAGGTGCGCCGAATTGCTTTAACATGCGCTCAGTGTGATCGCGGGATTTTACAGGCTCGCATATACTCGTCTTACCGGCAGCATACATACCGGCTAAAAGAAGCGCCGATTTAACCTGAGCGCTGGCTATGGGCATTTGATAATTTATACCTCTTAATGAATTAACCGGAAAGAAAAAAAGCGGAGGGTATTTATCATGCTGATTACCGCGGATATCAGCCCCCATTTTTTTTAAAGGCAGGATAACCCTGCCCATAGGGCGTCTGCGCAAATAAATATCTCCGTCTAAACCGCTTACAAATTTCTGGCCGGCCAATATGCCGGATAACAGACGCATACTGGTGCCCGAATTACCCACATTCAACCCGCACATAAAGGTAGAAGGGGCGGCAAGTCCGTATAATCCCTTACCGTTTATTATCAATTTATCAGGCTGGTTATCTATTTGTCTTATATCTACACCCAAAGCCTTAAATGCGGCCAGCGTATTTAAACAATCCTCACCCGGCAAAAATCCCTCAATATAGGTTTCACCTTGAGCCAGAGCGCCGAAAATAACCGCCCGATGAGAAATGGACTTATCACCCGGTACTGATATTTCACCGCGTAATCTTTGTACCGGATTTATGGTCATGGAATTCATCTTATCTTAACCTGTGTATGGTATATGTATGTTTCTATAATAGGTTTTAATCATGTCATTCTGAACGAAACTAAGTGGAGTGAAGAATCTGTACACGTATGCAAGTAGATTCTTCGGCCTACGGCCTTAAGAATGACAGCTATAGATAATCTGATGTTTCTATAATACCGAAAATCATTATAATAACTCATCTACAGCCGCTAAAACCTGCTCTACTGATACACCTTCCAAGCATGGCGGCTTACCGGCATCAGATGCGCTGCATTCGGTGAAAAATTTCTGCCTGCAAGGACGGCAGGGTACATCCTTTAATACCGCCCGATAAAGCGAGCTATCCATATATGGCGCAGTGGTCTCCGGCGTGCCGGGGCCGAATATAGCCGCAATAGGTATATCTTGAGCCGCTGCTATGTGCATTAGGCCGCTGTCATTACCAATAAAAAGCCGGCATTTATTAATCAATGCCGCCGCCTGAGTAAGCGTTGTACCTTTGGCGATTATTACCTTAGATGAGGCTGTCTGAGATTTTATCTGCTCTAATAAATCCAGTTCACCGGGGCTGCCCAATAAAATTAAATCGGCGTCATATTTTTTGATTAAGGCTTTACCGACTTCAGCAAAACGCTGCGCATGCCAGCGCTTTTGCGCCTTTACCGCTCCCGGATGAATAGCAATTAAATTTTTTACCCCCTCACCCAAACCCTCTCCCCTTGGGGGAGAGGGCTGGGTGAGGGGGATTCGTGAAGCCAAAAAATCTTCGGCAAAATCATAACTGGCCGTATCTAATGTTAAAGATAATTTTTTATCCGATATTTTTATATCCAATGAGCGGATAATATCCAAATAATACTCTACTAAATGTTTACTTTTACTGTCTTTGGCAAGGGTCGCAGGTTGAGTAAGCAAAAATCCCCGGCCATCTGTATTATAACCTATTCTTTTATTAATATGCGCTAAAAAAACAATTAAAGCGGCATGAAACGAATTGGGAAACAATATTGCCATATCAAAGCCCAGTTTACCTAATTTGCGCGCAAAAGACAATCGCTTAGTCCATTTTTTATGCTCACCCTTGGGATCATATCTGATTATATCATCTATAGCGGGATGTTCGGCAAGTAACGGGCTTACCCACGGCGGCGCTAAAGCGCAGATATAGGCGTTTTGGTAATGCTTTTTTATATTATCCAGCGCCGGAGTAATAAGTATTGTATCGCCCACCCAATTTGGGGTGCGGATTAGTATTTTCATAGACTAATACTGCTGTTGTAATGTTTGCCTATCATCCCTCTCACCCCAACCCTCAATACTGTTGACTTAAGGAAATGGTCATTCTGAACGAAGAGGCTGTGTCGTAACTGCTTAAAATCTGAAAAATGCCCTCAATCTGTCATTCCTGCGGAAGCAGGAATCTAGTTTTTTCAATAAGTTATGGATTCCCGTTTTCACTGGAATGACAGGAAAAAAGCGGTTTTTCCGGTTGCGACACAGCCTCGAAGCGGAGTGAAGAATCTGTCCCTGTATGCGAGTAGATTCTTCGGCCTTCGGCCTCAGAATGACAAGCTAAAAAGAGTTTTTCATTATAATATAGACCTTAGTCAACAGCATTGCTTTTAGGGGTAAGGGGATTGGTCATTTTTCAGGTCTGGTTTTCCAACGCCGGTGCATCCAGAACCATTGCTGCGGATATTTAGCTGCATATTTTTCCACTTGCGCGGTAAATTGCTGCATATTTTGCCGTATATTTTCCTTTTGATCGCCTGTTTGTATAAGTTTTAATTCCGGCTCGTATATAACTTTATGTTTTCCATTGTCTTGTCTGATAATAAAGGCCGGAATAACCGCCGCATTGGTTCTTTGGGCGAATATGGCCGGCGCTGTTATGGTTGATGCGGGAGTACCGAAAAAATCCACAAAGACCCGATCCCCTATTGATACGTTTTGGTCTATTAATATACCGACACTCTGGCCTTTACGCAGACAGCGCAGTATGCCTTTAGCCGCTTTCTTTTTGGGGATAAACTTATTGCCGGAACCGGAACGAAAACGTTTAACTACTTTATCCAGATAAATATTATCAAGCGGTCTTATGACTATATTTGAAGAATAACCCATCAGCGCTTGAGCATAAGCCATAAGCTCCCAATTACCAAAGTGAGCGGTAATAAAAATTACCCCCCTGCCTTGACTATATGCGGATTTTAAATTCTCAAGCCCTTCATAACTCACCCATTCGGATACATTATCCTTATTTATTTTCGGCATATGAATAAATTCAATCACCGAATAGGCTAAATTAATATAGCACATACGGGCGATTCTTTCTATTTCTTCAGGGGTTTTTTATTACCAAAGGCTAATTTCAGGTTATTATAGGTTACTTTTCGGTGACGCGAGTCTACTAAGTAGAACAACCGCCCTAAGATAGCGCCCATTTTCAGCCCGATTGATAATGGCAATAGACGTATTAATCCGCCGATTAATAATACAATTAAGTATAGTAAATAATCCACTGTAAAAAATCACTTGATATATAAAAAAACCACTTAAACCCCGCAAAAAAAGGCAAGTGGTTGTTGTTAATTTATGTTTCTATAATAGGTTTTAAGCTTGTCATTCTTAAACGAAACGAAGCAAAGCGAAGAATCTTATCCACGTAGCGAGCAGATTCTTCGGCCTATGGCCTCAGAATGACAGCTTTTTGATGTTTCGGCTTGTTCCCAAGCCGAAACATCTAAATCAATTTTTTCTTTGCAGCCGCGGGTTTTTAAACCCGCCCGTTTATGGCCGATCTTGCGGCTGGCGGCTGCAAATGAAAATTCGCCGGAATGATTTTAGCTACAAAGCAACGATAGGAGGTATTTCCTTATGTTTGTGGAAAATCGGTTTAGCCATAGCCGCATTCAGTACATCGTCAATGTTATCTACAAACACAAATTCCAATTTGCGTTTTACATTATTGGGAATATCCTGCATATCTTTTTTGTTTTGAAAGGGAACCAGTATGCGGTGAATACCGGCTCTTTTAGCCGCCAGTACCTTTTCCTTTAACCCTCCGATAGGGAGAACTTTTCCTCTTAGGGTTATCTCGCCCGTCATAGCCACATCGCGGCGTACCGGTATTTTGGTTAACGTAGAAACCAAGGCTGTAGTCAGGGTAATGCCGGCTGACGGACCGTCTTTAGGTATAGCTCCGGCCGGAACGTGAATATGGATATCCTTTTGAGAATACATATCCTCGTCAATTCCCAGTTCGCTTGACTTGGAGCGCGTATAGCTTAAGGCTGCTTTGGCTGATTCCTTCATTACTTCGCCTAAATGTCCGGTTAGCGTAAGCTTGCCGCTGCCTTTCATAATACTGGCTTCTACATGAATGATATCTCCGCCGGTTTCGGTCCAGGCCAGTCCCGTGGCTACGCCTATCTCATCGTTGGTTTTCTCCGGCTCGCCCAGATATTTAATTGCTCCCAAATAATGATTTAGATTGTTGGCGGTAACTTGAAATGTTTTTGGGCTGCCTTCTGCGATTTGTTTGGCTACTTTGCGGCAAATATTAGCCAGTTCTCGTTCCAAGTTACGTACTCCGGCCTCGCGGGTATATTCTGAGATTACATTTAATAATGCTCCATCGCTTATTTGAAGGATTTTATTGTCTATACCGTTTTCTTTAAGCTGTCTGGGGAATAGATATTTTTTAGCAATGTGTGATTTTTCCTCTTCCGTATAACCGGCTAAGCGGATAATTTCCATACGGTCTCTAAATGCCGGCAAAATAGGGTCTAGCTGATTGGCGGTGGTAATAAACATTACTTGTGACAGATCAAAAGGCACCCCTAGGTAATGGTCGCTGAAGGTGGAATTTTGTTCAGGGTCTAATACTTCAAGCAACGCTGCCGAAGGGTCGCCCCTAAAATCAGCGCCCACCTTATCTACCTCATCCATCATAAATACCGGATTATTAGAGCCGGCTTGTTTTAATCCCTGAATAATACGTCCGGGCATTGATCCGATATAGGTACGCCGGTGTCCGCGAATTTCGGCCTCGTCTCTTACGCCGCCTAATGAGATGCGTATAAATTTGCGTCCCAGCGCGCGGGCAATGGATTTGCCCAGCGAGGTTTTACCTACTCCCGGCGGACCTACAAAGCATAAAATCAGTCCCTTCATGTTTTTGTTAAGCTTGCGTACCGCCAGATACTCAAGTATTCTTTCTTTGACCTTTTTTAAGTCATAATGATCCTCGTCCAAAACCTGCTGAGCCTGTTTTATATCCAGATTATCAGGAGTAGAAACACTCCATGGTATTTCTAAGAGCCAGTCTATATAATTATGCACCATACCGGATTCTGCGGCATCAGGGTGCATTCTGGATAAGCGTTTTAGTTGTTTGTTGACTTCTTTTTCGGCCTGCTCCGGCATTTTGGCTTCTTTAATGCGTTTTTTTAATTCATTAATCTCTTCAGTGCGTTCATCCGAATCCCCCAACTCATGCTGAATAGCCTTAAGCTGCTGGCGCAGGAAATATTCGCGTTGGTTTTTGTCAATTTCTTCTTTAGCCTGCACCTGAATTTTATGCTGCATGTTGAGTACATCTATTTCTTTAGCCAACAGTTCGCTAACCTTATGCAGGCGTTGCTGGGGATCGATTGTCTCTAAAGTTTCTTGAGTAACATCTGTCTTTAAATTCAAATTGGAAATTACCAAATCGGCCAGCCGCCCGGGGTCGGAAATATTATTAGCCACTACGACAACATCCGGCATTATTGACTTGCCTAAAGAAACCACCTCTTCTAATTGCGAGCGGATAGTACGCATTAGGGCTTCGGTTTCAAGGTTTATTTCGCTTGCTTGTATTTCGGGTATTTTTCTTACCTTTACTTTATAATACGGGTTAGTGTGGATATAATCTAATAATTCCGCCCGCATTAGTCCCTGAATGAGTATTTTTACGCGTCCGTCCGGCAGTTTAAGTAATCGCATAATCATGGAAATAGTGCCGAACCTATAGAGCTGTTCGGGGCTGGGTGAGTCTATATTGGCAGATTTTTGGGTAACTAGGAAGATAATTCTTCCACGCGATAAGGCATCGTCTACTGCCCTTACGGATTTTTCACGCCCCACAAACAGCGGTAGGATCGTATAAGGATAAACCACAATGTCTCTAATGGGAAGCAGGGGTAATTCAACTGGTAATTTTATACTTTCCTGTTCCATTTCATTACTAGGTAAATTATTTTGGTTCTTATTATCGTTATTCACTATAGGCATCCCTTACATGTTTGCGGTATTTTACAACAAATTAAATACCTGAGATGTTAAGTTACTCATACAGAATAAAATGAATTTATTTACTTTGCAACTTCCCCGATTGTTGGGCTAAATTCAGCCAAAAGGCAGGACTTATTTTTGCCGGCCTCTTAATGCCAATCATTTCTTGCTTGATAGTATAGGAAATCCCATTTTCCCCCTTTGTAGATGCGGGTTTTTAAACCCGCTCCATAGCCGTATAGGCTTAAGGTTGCATGGCTGTCATTCCCGTAAAAAGGGGAATCCACAACATACTTTAAAAGACTGGATTCCCACTTTTTGGGAATAACGCTAAACAGGTTTTTTAGCCGTAAGTTAGCGCTTATGCTCCATAGCCGGCCTAAAGGTCGGCGTCTACTTTTTTTGGCGTTAATTAATTCTCCCAAATTATGCGGTTATAATACGTATAGGTACAATTTAAAAGCTGGTTTAGCCAACACAACCTAAAAACTTATCCATATTGAAAATAAATTGTACAATGCTTTTTGAAACTGCCCATGACTTTACGGCAACGTACCTGTAATGTTGCATAATTTGGACCATTTTCAATAAAAAAGTTTATCTTGTTGAAATTTAAGCTTTTATTTACTGTACAGGATTTCTTTTGATACTGCTTACACCCTTATATAGGGTATGATTTCCTTATATTTATAACCCGTTTATTCGGGGATTATTCCATTTTAGGTCAGCTCCGACATACTATTGTCCCCCAGGATAAAGCGGAATACCCGAGGTTTTTTATCAATTTTTCGTAAAACTACATTTCTGCCTATAAGGCTTGCGTCTATACGGCCCTCTATATTCTCTATAATACTATTTCCACAAACTACGCTGTGTTCTATTTCGCTATGGCTGATTCTTACATTGTCACCAATAGAACTGAAGGGTCCTACAAATGAATTTTCGATTATGGTGTTTTTACCAATTACCACCGGTCCCCTTATTTTGCTGTTTATAATTTTACTGTTTTTATCTATTCTTACCCTGCCTGCGATATGGGATTCAGCATCTACCTGACCTCTTATATCACCTTCAATACTTTCTAACATAAACCTGTTAGCTTCAATAATATCATCCGGTTTACCGGTGTCCTTCCACCAATTGTTTACAACATATGATTGAACCAGCAGGTTTTGATCTATCATATGTTGAATAGCATCAGTTATTTCAAGTTCGTCCCTGACGGATGGTTTTATTGAATCAATAGAAGAAAAAATATTTTTATCAAACAAATAGACTCCGATAATACCTAAATTGGTAGGTGGAATTTTAGGCTTTTCCATAAGCCTTACGATTCTACCGCCATTATCTAGTTCGGCGATCCCGAATTGTTGGGGATTTTCAACCTTGGTAAGTAGTACCATAGCATTGGCGTTGTTATCTGGAGAGGTAAATTTTTCCACTAATTTTTTTATGCTTTCTTTAAGCAGATTATCGCCTAAATAAACGATAAAAGAATCATCGCCTATAAAATCCTGAGCTACTTTTACGGCATGCGCCAGCCCTTTTGGGTTGTCTTGCGTGATATAAGTCACATTAAGCCCCCATTTGCCGCCGTTACCTACCGCTTCTTGAATATCTGTTCTGGTATCCCCGACAATGATTCCAACATCTCTTATACCGGCATTTTTAATGTCTTCCAAGCCGTAAAACAATATCGGTTTATTGGCAATAGGAATCAAGTGTTTGG
The DNA here is from genome assembly GCA_024276125.1 of bacterium. Lineage (GTDB taxonomy): Bacteria > SZUA-182 > SZUA-182 > SZUA-191 > JAJRXT01 > JAJRXT01. The sequence goes on along the minus strand of JAJRXT010000128.1, from coordinate 994 downwards.
AAATAGAAAGCGTTAACGGGCGCAGCCTTTTGCCTTTACCGGCACATAAAAAAATAGCCTTCATGAAGACTTCTCCTTAAAATTATAACTGAAATCAAAAATATTAATTGTTAAGCTTAAATCATGCGGATAGTTCTACGATAATACTCCATTTACTAGCTAGCTATCTTATAACAATGCGCAAATAAAGTCAAGACAGGGAGATTGAGCTGCAGGGCTGTTCACTTCTACTGTAAAAATATTTAGTTTCTGTCATTCTAAAGCGAAGCATCTTCTTAAGAATGACAACTATCACGGTAGTCGGGCGTGGGTCTTTCTACCCCGTCTCTTAAGTCTGACGCCTGAAGGCTCTTAAGTCAGGGGCGACCCAAAGTACCAGAAGTGAACAGTCCTGTATTGAGCTATAAGGATTCAGGTTGTAAAAAATGTTTTGTAGAATCTCTTGCCGGAATAGCGCATTACCTGACGGATTTTTTTCCGATATTCCGGTTTATAGCAATGAATGTTACAATTCTTACAGCTTGGCTTTGGTTTAAGCGGGCATAATGTGCGGCGTTTTTGTGAATAGTTGAGTAAATCATTACAATCATGACACATCTCATCCTTTGTGCCGTGATTCCCCTGACAGTATATGCGGATAAAACGAGATAACATCTTAATATCGTTATCTGCATTTTCTTTTGGGTTTGGTTTTGAGATGTTCATAATAAAATTTATGAGCTTTCGGATTACTTATGTGCTGTTATATATGTTTCGGGGTGTTTCACCCTGAAACATATATCGTTACTAGCCTGCCATTCTGAGGCCGTAGGCCGAAGAATCTCCCCCCGCAATAGCAAGTAGATTCTTCATTCCGCTTCGCGTCGAGGCTGTGTCGCGACCAGCCGTGATTTAGCGAATCAGGGGTTCGTTCTTTGAAAAAAAGTCAAAAATTCTTTAAAAATCGTATTTGCGTTAGCGGTTAATCAAAAATCAACAGCCAACGTGCTTTTAT
>JAJRXT010000127.1 GCA_024276125.1 bacterium | reverse complement strand
TGTTAAATTGGGGAAAAATGTAGTCTTATCCGACTTTGTCAATCTATACGCTTGTCAAATTGGAGATAACTCAAAAATAGGTAGATTTGTTGAGATTCAACAGAATACCGTAATCGGCAAAAATGTAAACATTTACAATTTCGTTAATTTATATGGCTGTCAAATTGGAGATAACTCACGAATAGGTACATTTGTGGAAATTCAGAAAAACGCCAAAATCGGTAATAGGGTTAAGATTTCAACTCATACTTTTATTTGTGAGGGCGTAACCATTGAAGATGAGGCGTTTATTGGGCATAATGTTAATTTTATCAATGATAAACATCCGGCGGCAGCCATAAACGGCGAGCTGGTATGCGATGGTCAGTGGGAAGTCATTCATACCACTGTAAAAAGAGGCGCTGCTATTGGAACCGGCGCTGTAATTTTGTGCGGCGTTGTAATCGGAGAAAACGCCTTGGTCGGCGCCGGCAGCGTGGTAACTAAAGATGTTGAAGCAAATGCCGTTGTGGCTGGGAATCCCGCCCGCTTTATGAAGTTTAAAAACATTCCTGTTTGATTTTTTCCTATGCAATATTCTTAGTAAGGGGAAGCATAAAAAATTATGAGAGTTCCATTTGTAGACCTTAAAAAACAATATCTTTCCATTAAAAATGAGATTGATACCACTGTACAAAAAATTATAGATGAAACCAGTTTTATCGGCGGCAAATATCTTAAGTCATTTGAAAAAAACTTTGCCGCATACATTGGCGCAAAGCATTGCATCGGAGTAGGTAATGGTACAGACGCACTGTTTGTAGCGCTGAAATCACTTGGTATCGGCAGTAACGATGAGGTAATAACCGCAGCTAATTCATTTATTGCTACATCTGAGGCCATTACCATGACCGGCGCTAGGGCGGTTTTTGTGGATTGTGATAAAGACACTTATAATATTGATACAAAAAAGTTGGAAAAGGCTGTTACAAATAGGACAAAAGCTATTATTCCGGTGCATCTATACGGGCAGCCTGCTGATATGGATGATATACAAGAGATTGCTAAAGGGCATAATCTTTATGTAATTGAAGATGCGGCGCAGGCTCATGGCGCAAAATATAAGCAAAAAAATATTGGTATATTATCAGATTGCGCCTGCTTTAGTTTTTATCCCGGTAAAAATCTTGGCGCCTATGGGGACGCCGGCGCGGTTGTTACCAATAATGATAATCTGGCGCAAAAAGCCTCAATGTTTAGTAACCACGGTAGGAAGGAAAAATACGATCACGAATTTGAGGGAGTAAACAGCCGCATGGACAGCCTGCAAGCGGCAATTCTTGATATTAAATTAAAGCACCTTGAAAAATGGACGGATCGCAGAATAGCAGTCGCTAAAAAGTATAGTGAAGGATTAAAAGATACCGTTATTACGCCAATTGTTTTGCCGGACAGAAGGCACGTTTATCATCTATATGTTGTTAGGGTAAAAAACAGAACCAAAGTTATGAAAGCTTTATTAGAAAAAAATATTCATACGGGGATTCACTATCCAATACCATTACCATTCCTAAAAGCATATAGCTATCTGGGGCATAAGCCGTCGGATTTTCCAGTTGCAAATTCCATAAAAGATGAGATATTAAGCCTGCCCATATATGGAGAAATGGAAGATGTACAGGTTTTATATGTTACAGACCAATTAAGACAAATCATAACACGCTTATATTAAAATATTTCTATTTTGCTACATCGGTTTTTGTTGCTGTATGAACATATAAACGCATTTTAGTATCGCACAAATTATTTGATTTGCTCCATTTGTGTCATCACTTGACATCTGAATCAATATCCTGTACAACATACTAAAAACGTAGCGATAACTCGCTTTATTTATAACCTGACCCCCGAATAATTTGCGATTAAATAGAGGAATTATATAATGGAGCAGTTTCATCGGATAAAACGCCTGCCGCCCTATGTCTTCAGCATTGTAAATGAATTAAAATCTAAAGCGCGCCGAGCGGGCGAAGATATAATAGATTTAGGTATGGGTAATCCCGATCAGCCAACGCCTAAACATATTGTAGATAAACTATGCGAAGCGGCGCAGAATTCCAAGAATCACCGCTATTCGGCATCCCGCGGTATTCCCAAATTAAGGCTGGCTATCTGTAATTGGTATAAGCGTAAATTCGGCATAGAGCTGGATTGCGAAACCGAAACTATTGCCACAATTGGCGCAAAAGAGGGCTTATCGCATCTGGCGCTGGCTATAGTGGGTCCCGGGGATGTAGCTTTTGCGCCCAATCCGACTTATCCTATTCATACCTACTCTCTTATTTTAGCCGGCGGTAATCTGCGTACTATTCCGCTGATTGATCACAGCGATTTTATGGCTAATTTGGAGACGGCTATAAAATTAACCTGGCCTCGCCCTAAGCTTTTACTCTTATCATTTCCGCATAATCCCACCACTCAGGTGGTTGATATTGATTTTTTTAAGCGCGTAGTGGAGCTTGCGCGTGAGTATAATATGTATATAATACACGATTTCGCCTATGCGGATATTGTGTTTGACGGATATAGGGCGCCTAGTATCTTGCAAGTTGAAGGTGCAAAAGATATGTGCGTTGAGTTTTATTCTTTGTCCAAAAGTTATAATATGCCCGGCTGGCGCGTCGGCTTTGCCGTGGGTAATCCTACGCTAATCGGCGCTCTTACCAGGATTAAGAGTTACTTGGATTACGGGATTTTTCAACCCATACAAATAGCCAGTATTATTGCGCTAAACGGGCCGACCGCGCCGGTGGATGAGATTGTATCTATATACAAAAACCGCCGCGATGTATTATGCCGAGGGTTAAACCGTATCGGCTGGCATATTACCCCGCCGAAGGCGACCATGTTTGTATGGGCTAAGATTCCCGAACAATATAAGCAGATGGGTTCGGTGGAATTCTGCAAGTTTTTAATAAAACAGGCCAAAACAGCCGTATCCCCCGGTATAGGCTTTGGTGAATTAGGCGATCAGTACGTTCGCTTAGCCCTAGTGGAAAATGAAGACCGCATAAACCAAGCGGTACGCGGTATAAAGCGGGTATTGTAGGCCAAATGTTGTTGACGTAAGCTCTATACTATAATGAAAATACTTTTCTTTGCCTGTCATTCTGAGACCGGAGGCCGAAGAATCTGCTTGCATATTGTGTGTAGATTCTTCACTGCGCTTCGCTTCGAGGCTGTGTCACAATACGATTTAGGGCAACATGACATACCGTATGTGGCATGTCATGCCTTGAACGGCAACTATATGTAGACGCAAAAACTTGTCAGAAATGGTTGCGACACAGCCTCTTCGTTCAGAATGACAACATTGTAGCCGCCGACCTTTAGGTCGGCCTGTAAGATGTACAAAGCAAGCATAAGACCGGCGTAAGCAACAGCCGACCTAAAGGTAGGCGTCTACGAAGTGGAAAATGGGATTTCCTAATACTATTAAATCATGACAGAAAATCAGCACATTAATAATATTAATACGCTAAATACAAAAGAAAAAAAGGCCATAGCCGAGCTTTTATTAAAATTAAAGGTTATATATGGTTTGCGACTGGAGAAAATCATCCTTTATGGTTCAAAGGCCAGGGGTGATGCTGATCAGGAATCGGATATTGATATTTTGGTACTCATAAAAGATATGCAAAGCCGTTTTACGGAAAGCCGCCGTATAAATACCATTACCAATGAAATTGATCTAAAATACGACTTATTTATCAGCGCCATACCAGTAGATACCCAATTTTTCCAAGTAGCGGGTGATCTTCCATTTTATTATAATGTGATGAGTGAAGGAATCGCTTTATGAGACAATTCTCAGTAGCAGAGCAGATTTATATTTCGGGATGTTTCATCCCGAAATATAAAAAACAACTCTAAAAATAAATTATGACATACGCTACTCACCAGATAATTGATTTTTTACGAGGGCAAAAAGAGCTGTTTGAAAGGCAATACCAGCTTACAAAAATAGGTATATTTGGCTCCTGCGCCAGGGGCAAGGCTGATGAGCAAAGTGATATTGATATTGTGGTAGAGCTTAAAAAACCCGATTTATTCTATATGATCGGCATCAAACAGGCAATAGAGGAAGGTTTGGGTAAAAAGGTTGATATTGTAAGGCTTAGGGAAAATATGAACCAGGCGCTTAAAAGCAGGATAGAGCGGGATGTGATCTATGTAACGTGAGTTCGATGTAAAAAACATTGATGCACATTTGCCGGCGAGAGGTTTATCCCAATGTTGTTGACTTAAAAAGAACTGTCATTCTGAATGAAGCGAAGCGGAATGAAGAATCTACTCGCTGTTGCGGGGGGAGATTCTTCGGCCTTCAGCCTCAGAATGACAGTTCTCTTAAGTAAACAACCTTGGGGTTATCCCCTCCCAAAGTAGGGGTAGGTTTTAAACCTACCCCTACAGTTTAATTAATTCAACAAGTTTTATGTCGAACTCACGTTATGTACAATAAAAAAGCAATAAAAAAACGCAGGAGGAAGTAATAATGGATGGGACGCAGATCGGGTTTTTGATATTTGCGGTTTGTTCTTTTATCGCTATTGTCAGCTATGCCGGTACGGTTAGTAATGATATCGGTAACTTGGGGGATGATGCGGCGGAAAAAAGAAAAGCATTTAAAAATATGAGAATGGATGTTATATTTTTATTTCTATTGCTGATGTTTATGGCCGCTTATTTTTTTGATATCCTTACTATTGCCTATGTAAAAAACGCCCTCTTAATCCTTATAATCGGCTATTTGGGAAAAATGTTCGGGGAAAAAATATAATAGTAAAACTACAAGGAACACAATATATGCTTACCGGCTATGAAATAAAGCAAATCTTTCTTAATTACTTTAAGCAAAAAGAGCATAGTATAGTATCCAGCTCAAAGCTGATACCTGCTGATGACCCTACGCTTTTGTTTACCAATGCGGGGATGGTGCAGTTTAAGAGCCTGTTTTTGGGGCAGGAAGCCCGTAATTACAAGCGCGCCGCCTCATCTCAAAAATGCGTACGCGCAGGCGGTAAGCATAATGATCTGGATAATGTAGGCTATACGGCGCGTCATCATACATTTTTTGAAATGCTGGGTACTTTTTCATTCGGCGATTATTTTAAAGAGGCCGCTATTGAATACGCCTGGGAGTTACTTGTCCAAAAATACGGCCTGCCTGTAGATAAACTATGGATTACCGTATACAAAGATGATGAGCAGGCCGCACGTATCTGGCGCGATAATATAGGGCTTTCCAGTAAGCGCATTATCCCAATGGGCGAAAAAGACAATTTTTGGTCAATGGGCGATACAGGCCCCTGCGGGCCGTGTTCTGAGATTCTGATCGATCAGGGGGAACAGTTTAGCTGCGGCGCTGCCGATTGTAAAGCGGGTTGCGATTGCGACCGCTACTTGGAGCTATGGAATCTAGTGTTTATGCAGTATGAACGCGCGGCAGACGGTAAGCTTACCCCGCTGCCTAAACCAAGTATAGATACCGGTATGGGGTTAGAGCGCATTACAGCTGTTTTACAGGGACAGCATAATAATTTCGATTCCGATATTTTTGCGCCGATTATAAGCTGTTTGGAGGGTTTAGCCGATATTACATATGGAGAGAATCATACCCAAGATATTCCCATACGCGTAATAGCCGATCATATCCGGGCGATTACCTTTTTGATTGCCGACGGGGTTATGCCGGCTAATGACGGCCGGGGTTATGTGTTGCGGCGTATTATCAGGCGTGCGGCGCGTTATGGCCGTAAGTTGGGACTTCTAAAGCCCTATTTGCACGGTATGGTGGAAGTAGTGGCTGATAAAATGCAGGCGGGCTATCCTTATTTAACCCAGCAGCATGATTTTATATCCAAAGTAACCTATAATGAAGAGCGGCGTTTTGCCTATACCTTGGAACAAGGTATGAAGATATTGGATGATCTGGTGGGGCAGGCAAAACAAGATCAGGCAGAGATAATTTCCGGTGATCAAATTTTTAAACTCTATGATACATATGGTTTTCCACTTGATTTAACCCGCGATATTCTGAAAGAGGAAGGTTTATCTTATGTTGAGGCGGATTTTAAGGCCGCTATGCAGGCTCAGCGCGATAGGGCAAGAAGCCATTGGAAGGGAGCGGACCAACAAATCAGTCCTGTATACACACAACTAGCGGCATCTATTGATAAAAATATTTTTTCAGGTTATGAACAAACAAAATCGCATACTGAAATCATAGCTATTATAAAGCAAGGTGAATCCTTAGAAGAACTCTCTGTTGTTAAGCAAGCCGAATTAATATTATCGCAAACGCCGTTTTATGCTGAAAAGGGCGGACAGGCGACTGATACCGGAACAATCAGCGGCGATGATGCTGTATTTTGCGTAGAAGAGGTAAAGGATATATTACCGGGACTGGTTATACATAAAGGCAGGCTGAAAAACGGTAAATTACATATAAATCAAGCAGTAACCGCTAAGATAGATTTGAAGCGCCGGCGCGCTATTGCGCAGAATCATACGGCCACGCATCTGTTGCATGCGGCATTGCGGCAGGTATTAGGCGATCATGTACATCAGGCGGGATCGCTTGTGGCGCCGGACAGGCTGCGCTTTGATTTTAGGCATTTCTCAGCATTAGGGCCTGATGAGACGGCTCAGATTGAATTACTAATAAATGAACATATTCAAAACAATTATCCGGTTATAACGCAGGTACTGAACTTGCAAGATGCGCTTAAAAGCGGGGCTATGGCGCTGTTTGACGAAAAATACGGCGAAAAGGTGCGCTTGGTGGAAATTGATCCGGTAAGTAAAGAGCTATGCGGCGGTACGCACACTGAGTATACCGGTAATATAGGCTTATTTAAGATTACGGCTGAAGCCGGTATTGCCGCGGGTATCAGGCGGATTGAAGCGCTTACCGGTATAGCCGCCTATAATTACCTAAATAAGCAGGATGCCGAATTGAAAAAAGCGGCGGGTTTATTAAAGGTTAACTTATCTGAGGTATTATCGCGTATTGATAAATTAATAGAGCAAGGTAAACAGCAGGATAGACAGATTCAAAGCTTGCAGCAGCGGCTGGCTAAATCGCAAATTGGCGATCTGGCGGCTTTGGCTAAGGATATCAAGGGCGTTAATGTGTTGGCTGTAAGCGTATCTGATATGGGAATGGATCAGCTAAGAGAGCTTGGCGATATGTTGCGGGTTAAGCTTGGTTCTGCGGTAGTGTTATTGGGCGTCGTTATAGATGAGCGCGTAGTGTTGTTATGTATGGTAAGTAAAGATTTAACTAAAAAATTACATGCCGGAAAAATAATAAAGCAAATAGCCCGTATTACGGGCGGCGGCGGCGGCGGTAGAGCTGATATGGCGCAAGCCGGCGGAAGGTATCCCGAAAAGCTTTCCTTGGCGTTAGACAGCGTGTATGATATAATAAGTGATATGCTGAATTAATGGGTAAAAATGTAGCAGCCGACCTTCAGGTCGGCTTGTCAGACTTACAAGGGCGGGTTTCGTATGTTTCGGGGTGTCTCACCCCGAAACATACATATAGTACAATATGCGTATATGGGAAAGGACAAGCCTCAATGCCATTAAGTTAAGGAAATTGTCATTTTGAACGAAACGGAGTGAAGTGAAGAATCTACTCCCATATGCTTACAGATTCTTCGGCCTCCTGCCTTAAGAATGACAGGCTAAAAAGAGCTTTTCATTATAGTATAAAGCTTAACTTAATGGCATTGGGGCTTGTCCCCTCCCAAAAGAGCGGGCGGGAACAGGGTCACTGACCCACGCCGCTACCCCTACAGGTCAATAAAATCAATAAGTTTTATATTGAACTCATAATAGATACATAATTTAAGGAAGCATTACTTGGCTTTTTTCAATTTAAATAAAAAATACCGCAATATACAGCGCTTGCGCCAGATTTTAAATGTATTTATAAAACACGGGTTCGGTCAGCTTATAGATCAGCTTAATCTAACCAGGCTGGTATCGTTTGGTAAGCGAATTCTGTGGTTTAAAAAATCTGGAGAATTTTCTCCGCAGTCTAAGTATGAGCATTTCAGACTGGCCTTAGAGGAGCTTGGTCCTAGTTTTGTAAAATTTGGTCAGCTTCTATCTGCGCGGCCTGATTTAATTCCTCCTGCATTGTCGGAAGAGCTTAAGAAGCTTCAGGATAATGTACCGCCGGCGCCTTTTGAAGAAGTGCAGATATTATTAGAAGAGGAATTGGGCGCTCCGTTGTCGGTGGTATTTGAGCATTTTAATTCTCAATTTCATGCAGCGGCATCTATCGCGCAAGTTTATGAGGCCAGATTAAAAGACGGTGATGCGGTTATGGTAAAGGTTCAGCGTCCCGGCATAGAGTATGTTATTGAAAATGATATTAGTATTTTGTTTTATTTAGCCAATTTACTGGAAAAGTACGTTGCAGAGACCAGGATTTATAATCCGGTGGGCATTGTGGATGAATTTGCGCAGACAATAAAGCGTGAGCTTGATTTCCGGCTGGAGGCCAGTAATGCCGAGCGTATGCGGGGTTTGTTTAAGGGGGATAAGACGGTGTATATCCCGCGCATATATTGGGATTACACTTCTCATCGGGTATTGGTCTTAGAGCAGTTGGACGGTATTCGGGTAAATGAAATAGAGATGTTAAAAGCGGCGGGTCAAGATTGTAAGCAGATTGCTATAAATGGTTGTAAGGCGTTCTTAAAGCAGGTGTTTGAGTTTGGTTTTTTCCATGCAGACCCGCATCCGGGGAATCTGCTTATTATGGAAGGCGGGGTCGTCGGTTTTGTGGATTTCGGTATTACGGGGCGCTTGAGTTCTCAGATGCGTTCTCATATTGCTAATGTATTTGTAGCGATAATTGAGCGGAATTATGAAAATTTGGTTGCTGAATACCTAGCGATGGGTTTTATTGGTCATGATATTGACATTCATAAGTTTAAAAACGATATGATTGATATTATTGACCCTTATTATGGACAGCCGCTAAAAAACATTCAGGTAAGCGCTATTTTTGCTGAAAGTGTTGATTTAATGGTTAACTACCGGATGGAAACGCAGGTAGAGCTGTTATTGCTGGTTAAAACGCTGGTTTTTGTGGAGGCTATCGGGCGGCAGTTGGATATAGATTTTAATTTACTGGAAATATCCAAGCCTTATGCAGCGGTGCTTGTCAAGGAAAAATACAGTC
>JAJRXT010000126.1 GCA_024276125.1 bacterium | reverse complement strand
GGAAAACGGCTGCTGGGGCATTAAACTTAACAATTCTTTTTTATTGACAGCCTGTGGTAATTCCACCGGCGGGCGGTATGATTGTGCTTGGTAATGTTTATTTTTATCAGAAATGCGAGGGGCTAGAGACTGCCATTTTTTTACTGTGGCGTTCTTTTTTTTAACCGGTTTGGCCGGCGTACTTTTTTTTACTGTTTTAGGCGGAGTAATTAGTTTTACTTCAATATATGGTTTGGACAGACTAATCTTTTCTAATCCCAGTCCCGGTAAAATTAAAGCTAACAAAAGATGCAGTATAACTGAAGCCAGCAGACAGGAATATAAATTCGGTTTTATAAAATTAAGATAAATATTATCCCGCATAATTTAATGTTTAGGAATTTCAAAGTTGTTGTGTAGGAGCGCCATCCTTGGCGCGACCGGTTGCGGTTGGAAGCCGGAAGCCGCGGCAAGATGCCGCTCCTACAGTTGCCGCTATTGACGGCCTAATTTGTGTGTTTCGGGATTATATTCCGAAACCAATCCAAGAAGTGTTAAATAGGACAGATTTCGGGAATGATTTCCGAAACACACAAATTACATTGGTATCAGGCTTATGGAGCAGATTCAGTGGCAATCGCCAGCTGCTTTATTCCCGCTAGTTTAGCCAAATCCATAACATGTACCACTTTACCATGCTGCACGCGTTCATCAGAGCGAATAATCAGTATATTCTCCGGCTGTTTTTCTGTCTTTTTCTTTAGAGCTGCCTTTAGGCCTTTTAATTTTATCACTTTACCGTTTAAATAATAATTCCCCTTATGGGTAATGGTTACGGTAAGTTCAGAAGGAGCTTTTTTTACCGTAGGTTCGGCCTTTGGTAATTTTACCTCAATACCGGACTGTAACACAAAATTTGTGGTAAGCATAAGAAATACCAGCAGTAATAACACCACATCTATCAACGAGACAATGCTTATTTCCGGCTTTATATCTTTATAATCATCGGATGAAAAGTTCATTGCCTGTTATCTCCGTCATCCAGCAAACCATACTCTAATGATACATTATCATTATCATTTCTCCCAGTAGCGCCTTTGGAAAAATTTTCCCCCAATATATCCAATAATTCCAAAGAAGTATTTTCCATGTATAATATAAAACGATTAGCCCGCTTATAAAAATAGTTATACAGCACTAAGGCAGGAATAGCCACCACCAATCCGGCGGCTGTAGTAATAAGCGCTTCAGAAATACCGCCGGCCAGCGCCCCCGGATTGCCTACGCCTTTAATGGAAATTACGTGGAACACCTTTATCATACCGGTTACGGTTCCCAAAAGACCCAAAAGCGGGGTTATACTGGCGACTGTAGATAATACGCCCATATATTTATGCAGGTGGGTGGCTTGCTGTTTACCGGATTGCTCAATGGCCTCTTTTACGCGGTCGCGTTCAAGATTACGTTTTAATATCCCCGCCTCAATTATATGCGCAATGGGGGTATTGGTATTGGTGCAGATAGCCAGAGCTTCTTCTACCTTAAGCTGGGTAAGCAGGATTTTTATTTTATTAACAAATTCAAGAGGGTGTACTTTATTAAGCGTAAGATTAATCAAACGCTCAATGGTTATAGCCAAAGCTAGTACAGAACATATGCCAATGGGGATCATAATTATCCCCCCTTTAATAAGTAAACCCATCATTTTTGACTAACCTCCCTGTTTTTCCAATTCGCTTAACCTGCTTATCGCTATTTTTTTAAATTTAGTTTTATAAGGTAAATTTATTACCTTTAAATAAACCTTGCGTGCATCCGCCCATTTTTTCAAGGCTTCATAAGCCCCGCCCGCGCCGATTAAAGCCCTGTCTGCCCAATTTTCTTTATCAGGATATAAATAGGCCACCTTCATAAATTCTATTACAGCCTGTTCATATTCCTTAATTTTACTATAACAATAACCCAGCCGATATTGAGTCTCCACCAGCACCTCGTCTTCTTGTGAAAGCTGCGCTTTTACAAAAAACTCTATTGCCGGCATATATTCTGTGCGTTGCGCTAAAATCTTGCCTTGCTCCCAAAAGGCATTATAAATGAGCGGATTATCAGGAAACCGTTTTATAATATCCTGATAATTGGCAATGGCATATTCGTATTTTTCAAGCTGCCTGTAAGAATTAGCGATATAATACAGGGTATTTGCCACTATATTTTCTTGAGAACTATTTTTAAGTAATTTTTTTAAAATTTTAATAGCCTGATAATATTTACCCATTTGGTATAATACCTTGCCTAATTCCCACTGCCCCTCTGCCAGATAATTACTGTCGGGATATGTATCTACCAAGCGTTGGAACATCTTTTTAGCCGCTTTGTAATTACCCTGCTGCATGTTTATATGTCCCAATTTATATTGGGCGTCATCCGCCAGATTACTGGCGGTAAAGCGCTCAATTAATTGTTGATATGCCCGTTGTGCAGATGAATACTGAGTGCGGCTGTAAAACACTTCGCCCACCTGATACTGTAATAGCTCGCTTAATTTATGTTTTCTGTAACGATTTACAAATATGGTAGCCTCTTTTATAAAAGTATCCATTTTGCCCTGCTGATAGTAGCAAATGGTTATTCCATACTGCGCATCAGGAACAAGCCGGCTCTCAGGATATTTTTTTACCAGATGCTTATAGGCATCCTGAGCCGGTTCATATTTTCCCAGATTATAATAAGAGTCCCCTATTTTAAGTAATCCCTCCTGCACCAGCGGGCTTTTAGGGAAGTTTTTTTCCAACCGTCTAAACTCAAGGATCGCCTGATTATAATTATTCCACCGAAAGTACGCCCAGCCTAGCTGGTGCTGAGCATCATCGGCTTTATCCGAATTAGGATAATTCTTGATAATATGTTTAAACAGCTCAATAGCTTTAGGAAACTTAACCTGATGAAGTTTAATTAATCCCATTTGATATAGGCTGTTTTCTACTAGAGTATGTTTTGGATAAGCGCCCAACAGGGTTTGATAATCGGTTAGGGCGGCTGAGTAGTTTTTTAATTGGTAATATGCCCTGCCCGATAAGTAAATAGCTTCCGGTAAATGGATGCTTTTGGGATATTTTTTACGTAGTTCATTAAATTTTAGGATAGTTTTTTCCCAGTTTGATTGGGCATAATATCCCCAACCCATACCGAAATAAGCATCATCTGCGCGCTTACTGTCTTGAATCTTTTCGATTATGCGCCGATAATTTTTTATAGCCAGTTCATAATTGTCTATTTTAAAGTAGGATTCGGCCAAGAAAAATATAACCTCGTCTTTAAACTCAACTTGTGGAAAAACTACCAGCAATTTTTTAAATTGTTCAATAGCTTCTTCATATTTATCCGTAAGATAATAACACCAGCCCAATTTAAAATAGGCCGCCTGACTGAAATTACTCAATTTTTGATAACCGACGATTGCTTTATACGCTATGGCCGCTTGGTTATAGCGTTTCATATTGTACAACCCCTCGCCCAGCATAAATTGGGCGGTAGAAAAGAGGCGGCTTTCAGGATATTTTTCTATAAAATTACCATATGTTTTAATAGCGGATTCAAAATCGGCCTGCGCAAAATAGGATAGGCCTTGTTCAAACATAGCCGATTCCGCTAGATTGGACTTAGGGTGTTTTTTTAATAATTCGCCGTATAATTTAAGGGCGGTTTGATGATCGCCCAAAAGGGCATAGCTTTTTCCCTGACGCAATGTGGCCGAGGAGCAAAGCTCATCTTTGGGGTATTTGTTTTTTAATATATCAAAAGCTTTGATGGCAGCTTTATATTTTTGCTGCATAAAATTGCTCCAGCCCAAACCATAGAGCGCATAATTTTTTAGACTATGGTTTTTATAACGCTCTATAAAACGTTGATATACAAGGGCGGATGTACTATAATCCCCTTTTTGATAAAGGCTTTCAGCCTGCCAAAATTGAGCTTGCGCGCTTTTTTTATTTTGCGGATAAAGGAAGATGAATTTTTCAAATTCCAAAGCGGCGCTATTAAAATCAGTAAGCCGATATAAACATTCAGCCAGCAGATATTGAGAGTCAACAGCTATAGGCAGCTTGCTTTTTTCCGACGCAGAACGCAGATAACCTGCCGCCATATCCCAATTGTAACGCTTAAAATACAGCCAGCCGGCAGAATAGTTTGCATAGGGGGCAAGCTTGTCTTTGGGGTAGTGTTTTAACATGGTTTTATAATTGCTTAGGGCGCTATTTTTTTTACCTAGATTATAGTCGGATTCGGCCAGCCAATAATAAGCCGCAGAGCGATACTTGCTTTGTGGAAAACGGCTTATAAGTTGAGAGAAAAAACCTCTGGCTTTAAGATAATCGCCCTTTTGGTAATAATAAAATCCATTGCGGTAATAACCGTCATCGCCCCAGAATAACCTAAGTATAAAAGAAGTTGCCCGATTACCAAACAAGCAACATCCGGCGCCGGAAGCTGCCGGAGCTTGTTTACTGCCCGATATTGTGCCAGGGATAGTAACGCCTTTATGTGATTCTACTGGCGCTTGTTTTATTCCCAATGAGGTTTGCGGCGGCAGTTGACTTTTTTTATCCAACTGCGCCTGCGAGCTGAAACTACCTTTTATTACAACTTCAGGCAATTCAAAGGTAGGATGCGAAAGCAGTTCTTCCACCGCTTGAGCGCAAACAGGCAAGAGCATTGTTACACATATCAGGCTAAGCAGTATGTATTTGGCTATATGTTTCGGTATGTCCCATGCCGAAACATACCTGCGCTTAAGCAACTTGTTTCGGGGTGAGACACCCCGAAACATAAAAACATATTTGGTTAGTTTGTTTTTTTGTATATGGTACATTTTTTGTTTTTTCCGCTGCTTATTGCAGGGGCGGCGGCGTGGGTTTGTGACCCTGTCCCCGCCCGCAATGCAACAATGCTTATGATTTTATGTTTTCTGTTTCGGGGTGTCTCACCCCGAAACTATTGCTCACTGCTAGGTGTTTCTGGGTGGGACACCCCGAAACAGAAATTTTCCTTGGCCTGTCATTCTTAAGGCCGAAGAATCTACACGCATACGTGAAGCAGATTCTTCACTGCGCTTACGCTTCGTTCAGAATGACAGCTAATGGAAGTCCATTTTTACCTGCCGCCTTTTATCTTCTTATCTTCCGCAAATTTTTTTGCGCCATTTGGGCTAATTAAGGGTTATTTTTTTGTTTGCTAATCTTAACTAACAGATATCTTGCGTCTTTTATTTTATCCTGCTGTATATAAATTTGAGCCGCTTGATAATCCGCCAAGTATCTCCACTTTCCGGCGTTTTTATATTTAGCAGCTTTTTGAAATTCTATGAGAGCTTTTTTAAATTTTCCCTCTTGCGCTAAGGTCTCACCCAACCAGTAAGCGGCTTGCGCCGCTATTGCCCCGTTTTTTGAGCGCATGGCAGAGCGAAAGGCCTCTTGCGCCCTGATATAATCTTTATAATCAAAACGTAATCTGCCCAAATTAAGCCAAGCGGAATAAACCAGTTTATTTTTAGGGTATTTATCAATAAAATTCCTAAATACAAGCGCCGCTTTTTTTAGTTGATTTAATTTAAGATAACATAGCGCCTGATTATAATCCGCTATAGGAACCAGTCTATGTTTGGGATAATCTTTTAATAAAAGCTGATAATTAATGAGCGCCAGTTTATAATTACCCAGTTGATAACGCGCTTCCCCCAGATAAAAACGTCCTTCGGCTAGATGCTTTCCTTTATTTTTTTTGATTAATTTAATAAAATAATCGGTTGCCGATTTATAATCGCCTGCCTTATAATATGAATATGCACAGCTAAATACGGCATTATTCAGCCGCTTATCATTTTTATATTTACGGATAAATTTCTTATATGAGCCTGCGGCTTGTGAATAGTTTTTTAGCTGATAATAGGCTTGCGCCGATAAAAACAGGGCGTCATCGTAAAATGAAGCCTTGGGAAACTTTCTTAATAACCTTTCTAATGCAGAGGCTGCCTTTTTGTAATTTTTTATATTAAAATTGCTCCATGCAATTCCATATAATACCAAATCTTTATATATATGAGCAGGCGACTGCTGTATAATCTGCTGATAAGTCTTTGCAGCGCTCTTGTATTTTGCCTGTGCATATTGAGATTCCGCCAGGCCGAACATGGCTTTATCCCTTATGGAACCGGGCGCCGCCGTACGCAGATGTTCATAGGCGGCTTCAGCCGGCGCATATTTTTTTAATTTATAATTACAAAATCCCAGCCGATACCAAGCTTTGTTTGATAATTCATGCCGGGGATATTTTTTAACTATTTTCCTGTAATCTACTATAGCCTTTTTATATTGTTTTTTTTGAACGAATGCCTCTGCCTTAAGAAAATAGGCATAAGGTAGCCGTGAAGCATTGGGATAATCGCTTATATAATTGCTTAATTGCTGTATAGCTAAGTCCCAAAGTCCGTCGTCATATGCCTTTTGGCCTAATAGGTAAATCTGCGCCGCTTTATCCGTCCGGCAGTAGGCATTGTGTCTTATGCCTATTAGTAATATACAGGATGTTAGTAAAAATACCAGACAGTATTTATATTTCATAGAAGTCTAACTCTTAAATTATGCTCCTTCCCCACAAAGACAAAATCTCTCATAACGTATTTTGAACCAAAAGGCATCCTTTGTCAATAAATAGATGTATTTTAAGCGCGGCTGTTTGCTTTTGTAGCTGGGGTGTCCTAATTTATGTTTTGGGGCGTCCCGCCCCGAAACACCTAGCGGTGAGCATTGGTTTCAGCATGAGAGACATAAAGGCAATTTGGTATCAGGACTTAAGTTCCTGTATGTGTAAAAATACCGATTCCGCTAAGGCCGTAAGATTATACCCGCCTTCTAAAACGGAGACTATCCGACCGTTGCAGGTCTCATCCGCCAGTTGAGATATTATATGCGTTAATTCGCCAAAGCCTTCAGCAGACAGTTGCATACCCGATAAAGAATCATCTTTATGCGCATCAAAACCGGCTGAAATGATTATAAAATCAGGGGCAAATTCCCGGGCTTTGGGCAACAGTTTTTCCTTAAAGGCGGCTATATATTCCCTATCCCCCTGCCCGCCTGAAAAGGTTACATGCAGGCTGTACCCCAAACCCTCGCCAATACCGGTCTCATCCTCCGTACCGCTATTCGGATAATGGGGAAACTGATGCACGCTAAAATAAAAAACAGAGGGATCGTCTATAAAAATTTCATAGGTGCCGTTGCCGTGATGTACATCCCAATCAATTATCAATACCTTGTTTAAACTATATTTTTGCTGTATATAGCGGGCGGCAACGGCGGCATTATTAAATAAGCAAAACCCCATAGCTTTTTCAGCCAAGGCATGATGTCCCGGAGGGCGCACGGCGCAAAATACATTATCCGCCTTATCATTCATTATGGCATCCACTCCAGCTAACGCGCCGCCGGCGGCCAGCCGCGCTATCTCATAGGAAGCCGCCGATATCTGAGTATCCGCATCCAGCATTTTTATTCCCCGATTGCAGGCATCTTGCACTGATTTTATATAATTTGGCGTATGAACTGCGGCGATTTGTTCTGCACTGGCCGCATAGGGGGTTATCTTAACCAGTTGGTCTAACAGACCGGTTTGTTCTAAGCGTTCTATTATTGTCGTTAAGCGCTTCGTAGATTAAGGGTGAAATTTGGTTTTATGATTTAGGTAATCGGTTGAATAAACAAAACCGGTTCGGGGCATTATTTTCTCCATTTCGTTATATGAATTATTCCGGTTGATAATATGCTGTGATAAATGCTAGTATACTAACACATCGTTTCGTAACTAATGAACTTATGTTATGCACAACTTGCCCTTATAAATGTAGGGTGGGTCAAGCCCATATTATGAAAGAGTTCTAAATATATATTTAAGTCGATATTGTTTTAATTGTTGCGGACCCACCAGCCCGGTGGCATCAGATTCTCAAATCTGATGTTTTAAGTTAGCTGTCGGATTTGAGAATCCGGCAACACTAGATGTGGTGGATTCGGGGCGATCTTTTGACCATTTGGTATTATTTGCTTATTTTAAGGTGATCTGTTATATAAAAGCCCCTTAATCCACCCTACGGTAAGATTATTATTTTTTGCATAACATGAGTTACCTAATTTTATTTCCTTGTAGCAGCGGGTTTTTAAACCCTCCCCCTAGCCGATCTTGCGGTCGGCGGCTACAGTAGTTGTATGTTTGGGGGAGTCTCACCCAGCAATAAGCAATTGTTTCGGGATGAGACATCCCGAAACATAAAATGACAGCTTACTATGTCCATTATTTTGTTAAGGTACTACAATGCACGCTTTTCAATTTTGTTCAGACAGCGAAGGGCCATTATGTTTAAATGATAATGCCTTTGAATTAACCAAGTTAATTGTACCAAAAGGAGAGCGGCTGTTTGCCTTTTTAAGCGCATATGATGATTATCTCGTAGATATAATTAAGAAAAAAGATTATAAGCCGGGCGATACCCTAAAACTTATCCTGCCGTTTTTTAAGGCATATGGCGCCGCTAACGAGCAAATTAAACGCTATTGTGAAAAATCGGTAATATGGACGCCGGATGCCATAGACAGCATACAATATATTAAAGAAAAATTAAATACTTTTATTATTACCACTAGTTACGCACAATTTGCTTATCCCATGTATCAAGGCTTGGGAATCGCTAAAGAAAATATATACGCTACACAGCTTGATATTGATAATGTTCATATAGATAAGTCGGAAACAAAGCGGTTAAAAGAAATCTGCCAAGAAATAATCGCTATGCCTGAACCAGTATTTTTATCCGAGCAGACAAAAGCCGATTTTAGGCGGCTGGATGAAATATTTTGGGATGAGATAATCAGTTTAAACAGCGGCTCATTTTTACGCAATATTAATGTAGTCGGCGGTGATATGAAAGCTTGCGCTATTTTAGACAGCATAAAAAAAACTGGTGTCAGCCTTGGGCGGGTAATGTTTGTCGGCGACAGCATTACCGATGTAGACGCCTTTGGGCTGGTAAAAGAGGCCGGCGGGGTAGCCATATCATTTAATGGTAATGCCTATGCCGTAAAAGAAGCAGATATTGCCTGTATCGCTCCTTCCGCCTTGGTTTGTACAGCGCTGGCTTTAGTTTTTGCTTGCGGCGGGAGGGATGCCGTATATAATCTGGTAGAGCATTGGGATATTCGTAAAGATATTTTATCAAAGCATAAGCTGCCTGCTGATTTGATTGGAAAATTGACTGACAAACCTAGTTGCGTTGAATTTATCAAACCTGATAATATCAAGGAATTAACTTTAAAAAGCCGGCGGCAGCGTAAATTGTTAAGGGGCAGGCAAATAGGGGAGTTGGGATAGTAATGCTTTTAAATGCTGATTTATCGGTTGTCATTCTGAGGCGATGCTGTCATTCTTAAGGCCAAAGGCCGAAGAATCTGCTTGCTATTGCAGGAAGATTCTTCACTCCACTCCGTTTCGTTCAGAATGACAATTACTTTAAGTCAACAGCATTGGGGGGTGAGACGCCCCGAAACATACACATACACTACAAAGACTCTAATTTTGTCATTCTTAAGGCCGAAGGCTGAAGAATCTACTCGCATACGGGGGCAGATTCTTCACTGCGCTTCGCTGCATTCAGAATGACAGCTTTTCTGATGTTTCGGCTTATCTTAAGCCAAACATACAAATATACGATTAACTTATAAATATAATTAAATTATGACAAATTCTACTAATACATTACCTGCCGGCAGGCGTTTATTTTTTAGCCTGTATTTTTTCTCCGGTTTTTGCGCCTTGGTCTACGAGGTATTATGGACCCGCATGTTTACGCAAATACTGGGCGCTACCGGTGTTGCCGTCGGTTTGGTGCTGGCTTGTTTTATGCTTGGACTGGCGCTGGGCAGCTATTACTGGGGCAGATTTATTGATTGCGCCCGCTCGCCGGCCAAATTATACGCGCAACTTGAAATCGGTATAGGTCTATATTCCCTGTTGCTTCCGCTATTATTAAAGCTTGCCGGAAAATTTTATATATACATATATCAGGGGATACATCCTTCCCTGAGCGCTGTTTACGTATTGCAATTTATCTTCTCCGGTGTGCTGTTATTAGTCCCTACGTTTTTAATGGGTGGAACCTTCCCGATATTGGTTAGATTAATGGTGGATAGCGCCGATTCTCAGGTAGGCGCTAATGTAAGCCGTCTGTATGCCGTAAATCTGCTGGGAGCGGTACTGGGCAGCTATATCGCCGGTTTTTGGTGGATTCCGGCTATAGGGGTTACGCAGACCAATTTGCTGGCCGGCGTACTTAATCTTTTTATCGGGCTAACGGCTTATTTATATTACCAGAAAATTGTTGGACAGCCAATATCTGAAGAGAACAAGGCGCAAGCGCCGGAGGCTGCGCCTAAAAGAAAAAGACGCCCGCCTGTTTCAAAGCGTCTAAGTTATGTAATCCTATTTATTGCCGCTATGACCGGCTTTATCGCCTTAACCTATGAGGTGGTATGGACTCGGATAATAAGCCTGATTATTGATAATACCGTCTATGCGGTAAGCCTGATGCTCTCCACTTATCTTTTGGGGCTGTTCTGCGGCAGTATAATGATCTCGCGTTCTATTGACTATAAATACGACTTAGTGCATTATCTGGCCGTATTTGAGATTGTACTGGGACTCTATGGTATGCTGCATATTCCTTTATTCGGTCAGGTGGGAGCTGTTTTTTTTCAATATAAAATAGATAAATTTGCTGGCTCATGGTTCTCTTTTGTACAGGGGCAGTTTATTCTTTGCGGGGCGATAATGTTTATCCCCACCTTTTTATTGGGGGCGATATTCCCCATGGCGGCCAAACTGTACCATATTCCCAAACAAGCTGCGGGTAAGCTGGGAACTGATATGGGTTTAATATATGCGGTTAATACCGCCGGCGCCGTACTTGGCGCTCTGGGCGCTTCTTTAATTTTTATTCCTGCTATCGGCAGCAGGCGCACTATTATTATAGCCGCGCTTATATGTATTATTATGGGATTGATACTGGCTGTCATAAACCCGAGGGCTACTACCAGAAAAAAAATATATACTATCGTAATTACTTTTTTGCTTACTTGGGGAGGCACTCAAACTATACAATCTGATATAGCCTTTAGCGAACAAGCGGGTTCGCAAGAGCATAGGATGATATTTCGTAAAGAGGATACCTCATCTTTAATCGAAGTATATGAAGACTTACAAGGTGTTAAAACTCTGGTAAGCAACCGGCAGCAACAGGAAGGAAGCACCAGCCGTATATCAATCTACAGCCAGAAAAAACAAGGTTATTTACCTCTGCTTATTCACCCTAAGCCTGAATATATCCTAAATATCGGTTTGGGTACCGGAATAAGTCTGGCGCCCAGTATAAATTTTTCGCCCGAATTAGTGGAATGCGTGGAATTATCCGAAGGTATTATAACGGCCAACAAATTCTTTGCCAAACAAGGGAATTATGTTATATATAATCCCTTGGTAAATTTAATAAAATCAGACGGGCGGAATTATCTTTTGCTTACAGATAAAAAATACGACGTAATAACAGCCGATCTGTTCTCGCCATACAAAGCAGGTACCGGCAGTCTTTATACTAAAGAGCATTATGAACAATGCAAGATGAAACTACGTCCGGGTGGGATTATGTGCCAATGGCTGCCTCCGCATCAATTATCGCCTGAAAGCTTAAAAATTATTATAAAGACATTTATGAGCGTATTTCCAGATACAACGCTATGGCTTACGCGTCAGTCAGTGGCATTAATCGGCGCGCCGGATGGGATTAAAATAGACTATGCGGCGTATAAGGCTCATTTTGAGGTCAATAAAATTAAAAATGATCTAACAGTCAACAGATTAAACGACCCGTATGAATTCTTAACCTGCTTTGTTATGGGCGGTGAGGATTTAGCAGGATTTGCGTCGGGAAGTTCTATAAATACCGATAATAACCCTATAATAGAATTTAATACACCTAAAGATTTTTTCTATTTATCAGATGAGGAGCTTTACGAGCAAAATCTTAAGGAGCTGACAAAGCATCGCAAACAAAAGATATTTCCCGACTACCTTAAAGCGCCTGAATCAGTATATAATAAATTGGAAGAATATTATAATGCGCGTACTCACACAATCAGGGCTAAGATATATCAAGTAGATAATAAATACACAGATGCGCAGGCGGAATTTGAAGCAGCCTATAACATCAATCCCAATGAACCGGAAGCCAAGGTGTTTTTGGAAAGACATTATCTGGATAAAGCGGGGGATTTGTTTAGGATAAACTCGCCTAAAAAAGCGGAAGCGGCATTAAAAAAAGTTATTGAGATAGAACCGCTGTCAATTGACGCTCATATGGGGCTGGCTTTGCTTTATAATGATAACAAAGATTATAAAAAAGCCATAGAAAAATGGAAGGATGTATTAAAACTTGAGCCTTGTAACATGGAAGCCAATGGATATATAAAATCTACGGGGAGGAAATTAACCGAAAAATAAGGGAGCCGCAGAGCAAACTGTTGCCCTGAACAAAACGAAGGATTTGTCTACTTATGCAAGCAGATTCTTCGGCCTCCGGCCTCAGAATGACGGCAAAGAAGGTTCTATGTCTATGTTTCGGGGTGTCCCACCCCGAAACTAATTGTTTAAGTGTCGGTATGTTTTGAGTATGTGATATGTTAAACTTCATATAATAACCGGTCGTCTGGCTTGTCGTTTGAACCCGATGCCTAAAAACTCTTAAGTCAGGGACTCTCTCAGAGTACCAATTAAAAATAAGGATAACTACATTGCAGACAAAAGATCAATTTGAAGAGAAAATTTTGGGGGAAATCCGACAAATACCCCTTCGAAACAGAGCAAAACTGTCTGAAATTATCCATTATCTACGTTTAGGAATTACTTTGGAAGAGGATTATCAGGCGAAAAATATCAAAAAATTTGCGGGAATGTGGCAAGACTTGAAACAGGAAGAGGTTGACGAGCTTCTTTCTTTTTATGAAAATAGGGATAGCTATTTTAAAGAAAGGCCTTTCCGTTGACTAAAAGATTGTTGGATACCGATATTTTATCTTATTATTTCAAAGGAATGGAAAAAGTTGTCAAGACTGGCAACGAATATCTTGATTTATTTTCCTGTTTTTGCATTTCTTCAATAACCGTATTTGAAATACTCTCAGGGTACAAAAAGATCAAGAACAAACAAAAAGAAGATTTGTTTTTACGCTTTTGCCAAGAGAATGAAATTGTTTCTTTAGGGCAAAATGAGGTGGAAAAGGCGGCTATTATTCAAGTTGAATTGAACCAATCCGGTATGTCGTTGAATATCCCCGATATTTTCATTGCCAGTTCGGCTATTGTTAATGATTTTATTCTGGTTACCAATAATGAAGGGCATTTCAGTAGAATCAGCGGGCTAAAGTGGGAAAATTGGGTAAAACAGGATATAAAATTGATCTGATGGTGAAACTCTTTATCTTGCAAGCAGGGCTTCATCTTTCTCTTAATTCGATGTTTCGGCTTGTTCTCAAACCGAAACATCGACTGTCGCCTTGAGCTAAGCGAAGGATCTGCTTACATAGGCAAGTACATTCTTCAGCTTTCAGCCTCAGAATGACGGGTAAAGAACGCTTCAGGCTGTATCTACTTTAGGAATACCAACACTATTAAATTATGCAAAAGGTAATATCAGCCAGCCGGCGGGTGGATATGGCCGCCTGCTATCCCGAAAAAATAATCCAATTTATCCAAGATTTCGGCGCCGAAAATATACATACGCTTGTTTTATGGACAAAAAATCCGGCCAGTATAATAGAGCATAAACCCCTTTTTCAAAGTCTTAAAAAAATAAGCCAGCTATATATCCAGCTTACAGTTACCGGTTTAGGCGGTAGCTTGCTTGAGCCGGAAGTACCGTATTGGCATTATATTATGGATTCCTTAGAGGAGATTATTCCGCTTTTAGGCACGCCGGACAGGATTTGCCTGCGTTATGACCCGTTACTTAGGATAACTATACCCGATGGCTCGCTGCTTACTAATATGGATTCTGCTTTATTTGAGTCAGTAGTCAGCCGGGCGGCGCACTGGGGTATAAAGCAGGTTAAAATATCGTATATTACTCCCTATAACAAGGTACTCTCCAGATTAGAACGCTTGGGATTTAAGTTAATAGATATGCCCATATCGGAACTTAAAGAATTTATTGAGCAGGAATTACGTCCTATAAGCAGAAAATACGGGATGCAGCTTTTAAGCTGTGTGGCGCCATATTATTCAGATACAGGCTGTATTGACGCTAAGCTCTTAACCGAACTGCATCCGCAAAATACGCCCTTATCTTTAGCTAAAGATAAGGGGCAGAGGAAAAATTGTCATTGTACGGATTCTTTTGATATAGGTAAGTGGTATCAATGCGCCAACGGCTGCCTATACTGCTACGGTAATCCGGCAGTATAATGGCAGTAGATTATTTTTTGTGGTGATGGTCTTTGTCTTTTAGAAGGTCATATATACCCAGACTTATAGCAACCAAAAAACCGTATTACTAAAACGTAATACCGCATCAGGAGTAACCTGTACAAAAGGCACTACATATAACCCTGCATAAAACCTAAACAAAATGCCGATCAATACACAAAATACACCAAAAACAATCAATAGTTTCATCAAATCTTTAATCATATAATTACTCCCTGAACCCAACCATAAAAAAATATCCTATTGTTAGTAATTAAGACATATTTACGATTATATTTTTACCGCAGTCTTTTTTACAAATAGGCCACAAGGCTATAGCAATCTCATCCGCCGCATCAGAAAGTAAATCCAGTTCAAATACTGTCAAAGCCTCTATTTTACCATCATCAATATCCAGATCATATAAACCAAAATATATTCCATTAGTAAGAACCAATAACTGCGTTCCAACAGCCAAGGCATAATTTACAGCTTGATTAATAATGCTTTGATTAACCTGCTGCCCACCGGAAAATGGCTGCACTAAGAATTTTATCTGTGAATTAAAATCCGTTATGTTTTGGTGTGGATTATGCGGAATTGATTTATGGATAATCTCATCATTATAATCATAACCCAACACCGAACAAAGGAAATCATCCATTAATTGCCGGACTTCGTCCTTGCTCAATCGATCGTATTTAACGGCTTTATTTTTTAGCCGTATATTGAGTATAGCTTGTTTTATTTCATTAAGTTCCATAATCAGCATATTAGAGTTTAGCTGCTTAATTGTCAAGCCAGTTTTTTACTTGGCTGCTTATTTGTTCTAAGAATTATTCTGGTTTTAAATTTATCAAGCAAAATACCGGTTTTTATTTTGCGGCAGGCATTTTTTCGGGGAGAACTTCAGGTTAAGGTAAAATTACCCTGTTGTCGTTTTTGAAGCAGATGTTTTAAATACAAGCAAATAGATACAGCATAAAAACATTAATGTGATAAATTCCCGATTATCTGTTTTTGAAAAAAACAACCAAAAAAAACGGTTAAATAATTTATTTAGTTGAAATTGCAGGGATTGTTGACTGCTAGGTCACTTTTGGCATCGGAGTTGCATATAAGATATGAGTAATTGCAGTAAAGAGTTTCTTTTAGTTATTCGTTAAGAAGTTTCAGTAAATATGTATCTATGTATATGGAAGTAGAGGTAAAAAGAATGTGCCGTAAACCAAGTAAAACATGGAGATTCCTTACTCTAATGATTTGTATTGGATTTTTTAGCCCTAATGTAATACACGCTAGAGGAAGGGCAAAAGACGCTCGTTATACAAAATTGGTTTTTTCTCCGCCGATAAACAACAAAAAATATTTAATTACAACCCAGCAAATTATTACAGGTCAGGTTGGCAAGACCTATATCATTCAATATGAGTATGCCAATAACACGTATCGTGTAATGGGAATGGATATAAAGACCAGCGACGATAAGGTATATCAAGTCCATTTGGCGCCGCCGGAATTGTTTATAGAAAAAGGCTTTATTATAAACAAGGGAGATGATGTGATTGTAAGAGGCGCTGTAATGGATATGAACCAAAAACAGACTATAATCGCAAGTAGAATTTCATGCTTGGGTAAAAAAATAAAGCTCCGCAGCAGTTCGGGTATTCCAGAATGGAGTAATAAAACCCAATTAGGAGCAAGCAAATTGACTAAATTTAGTCAAAAAAATTAACAGATTCAACCCCGCAATAATCCACACCACAAATCCCGATCCCAATCCCCCCAGCCGCCGGTAGTACACCGGCGGCTTGCCCTCCTTTTTTAAGTAACTTTACTGTTGACGTGAGTTCGGTATAATTGATTAACTTATTTGCAAAGGATAAAACCTTGGGGGGAAACCCTTCTTGAAAGAAGGGTTCCTCAAGGTTTTGTTTTTTATAAATAAGTTAAACTAATTTTATGCCGAACTCACGTTATTAGAAGTTGAACATAGCTTCCAGTACAAAGCCTAATGAATCGGAATCCTTTATTACTTTATCTGCGAAGAATGCCTCGCCGGCCAGCCGCAGGTAGTTATTTACCATATAAGCGCTTCCAATAACATATTTGTTCTCCCAATTATCTTCATCAGTATCGGGATTTACAAAATCCGTTCGGGCAAATATTGAGGCATCCTCAAAATACTGCTCAATGCTTGCAAAATAGGCCTCGCCATTTACATCTTCGGTTTGTGTAGGATGACGGCTGGGCGCATTATCGCGGCTTAGAATAACCCCGCCCAAAATTTCAGTATAGCCTGCTCCACATATATCAATTACAAGACTGGCCGTTGCTCCATATCGGTAGAACTCAAATTCATTATCATTATCGTCAATCTTGGTCAATCCGCTGAATATAGGATTATTCTCATCCTGATGCCATATCCCGCGATAGGCCAACATGGTAATACCTGAGCCGTTTTTATCCAGAATATGTTCATATGCGATAAGAAAATCTTTATCCTGATCATTATCGGAGTTCCAAGTACCGTCTCCCTTGCCATCAACGCCATTAAGCGCTTGAGCGATAAAACGTATATCCCGGGTTAATCCCAGCGCAAGCTCCAGTCCCTGCTGATCTTCTTTAAGCTTAAAGGGTACCGGAGTGGTAGTCAGCGTAGAGCCGAATACATTGGTGGTAGATATACCCGACGGTCTATCAAGGCCGGCCCAACCAACTCTGGATATTGTATGAAACTGGCCGGCACGAATATTTAAGTATCTATTAGCCGTACCGATAAACCAAGATATTTGAGCGACTACATTGGTTTCGTCGGAATCTTCCCATTCGGCTTCAAAAAAAGCTGAAAGATTTTTAGTAACCGGACCGGCATAAAACAAGGTAGCATCATGCCATTTAAATTCATTGGTTGCCTCTGCATTATCAGGGTTTTCATACTCATAGCGCATGCGCCCTCTCATGGAAATATAGTTGCCGATTTCCTTATAATCAGGCTCGCTCCCTATTTCATCTTCCAGTCTGAAACCCAGTTTACGAAAGGTATGGCCGACTACATTTAAACGCGGCACATTCGGACGATGGCACATATTACAGTCAGACCCGTACTTTCGGCTCCAGGCGGGAATCGCCCAACTGTTATGCGGAAAAAACATTATACTTAACAAACAGATACTGATGAACAAAACAATTCCATTAATTCGGTATCTCGTTTTTTCGATAAGAATTTTCTTTTCCATCCGCTTGTCCCTCCTCTTTTGTAAATTTGTTAACTGTCGAATCATTCTACGGTAAGATATATTGTACGCTGAGTGCGGTATATATTGCAAGCAGCATCTTGAGCGCCTGCCTTGTTTGTGACATCTATGGCTATGGCAACTGTTGTTTTGGAGAATAATGCTTAATTTCTAAGAGGTTGTGTTGTAATACGCTTTTTCTGTTATTCCCGTGAAAACTGGAATCCATAACTTACTTTAAAAGACTGAATTCCTGCCTTCGCAGGAATGACAGATTGAGAGCATTTTTCGGGTTTTAGGCAATTGCGACACAGTCTCTTCATTTAGCTTCGCTTCATTCAGAATGACCGCTACCTTAAGTCAACAGCATTGGCTGCTGAGTCTACCCGCCAATTTTTCTTGCTTCCTACTTTTAATTTTGAGACAGTATTGACTATTTTGTCAATATATTGTATATTTATATTCTGCTTATACTTAATGATTTGTCGATATTTCTTACAACGAGTCCAGGAAACAGGATGTTTTTTGGCGGTCGAATATCTCAAAATAAGAAGTTATCGCACCGCAGGCAGCAAACGATTTTTGTCGTCGCCGACCTTTAGGCCGGCTATGAAAGCGAGTTTCAAAAACAGCGCGACTACAAACCCCAAAAAAAATGGATTTCCTATACAATAGAGGCTCTTGCATTGCAAATACATGGGTAGTATAACAGTTTGAGCAGTTATAAATAAAAAGGGGGATGTCTATAGATAATAAGACAAAGAATATTAGTAAGATAGTCTTAAGATGATCATTAATGTTTTTTTATCAAAAATTATCGTAAAAGGAGAAATGTAGATGTTTAAAAAATTAGTAATCGTTGCTTTAGGCGTAATGTTTTTGTTGTCTATAAAGAATATGGCGAATGCCGCAATTTTTCAAAGCGGCAATCTTAGAATAGATTCTGACTCTGCTGAAAAAGTAAACCCACCCGTAATAAATTCCTATCCTGCGCCACTTAGTGAATTACTTGCAAATCCAGGATTTGAATCAGGTTCTTTACCCCCATGGTATACAGAAGTATGGTCAGTAGTGACAGACTCCCCCCATGCCGGAGCTTATTGTGCATTTGATGAAGGAAATAACTGGATAAGACAGGATTTTGCCGGTGTTGCAGTTGCTGATATTACAAGTGTTACTTTTTGGTCAAGACAGCCTGAAGAAGCTATCTCACAGGTAGTACTTTTTTACAGTGATGGAACTAGTTCAGCAGATATTGTCTGGCCGACTGCAAATTGGCAGCAGTTTGATGTTACCTCATGGCTTACCCCGGGAAAAACCTTAACCGGTATTAAAATTTGGGGTTATGTAGGTGGCGGCGCATTGCCGGATTATACTTATATTGATGATGTTTCTATTCAAACTATAGGACAGGTAGAATCATCAGTTAAGATCAAACAGCTATGGACAGAGGATGGGACAACTACCTGGAATACAGATTTTGCCCCCGGCGATACTATTACCATAAATGAAGCTATCCGCATTAATGGCGATCCGGCTGCCTTATATAATATGCAGGTACGCTACTTTTTTAAAGATGCCGCCGGTAATACTTCTTTGTTAGCTAATCAGTTGTATCTCAATTACAGCCCGGGAACTTATTATGTTTATCTAACCACTACCGTACCCGCAGGCGCTGCTTTGGGCAATGGAATTATCCGCAATGTCGTTGTACTCTCTGACGGCGTCAGTATTATTGATCGTTCTGCGCTGGTTGGTTTTATAGAAGTTGAGTAAAACTTTTGTCATTCTGAATGCAACAACGTGGAGTGAAGAATCTGTCCATGTACGCGGGGAGATTCTTCGCTTCGCTTACGAATGACAGGCATAGTTATGCAAGAATTGCTTTTTAATGTAGGGTGGAACAAGCCTATATTATAAAAGAGCCTAAAAGATATGTTGGCATTATGTTTTTTATAGTTGCGGTTCCACCATTCTTATCTTATGAGCAATTGTATGTATGTGGATTCGGGGCGCTGATTCATAAAAAGTATTGTCTTTAATTCATGACGAATACTTGTTATTTAAGCCCCTTAATCCACCCTGCGATAATGTTAAGCATATTTGATAATTAGCTATAATATTTTTAGTGGGGTTAGAACCCCAAATCTGCCTCGTAGCGAGCAGATTCTTCGGCCTTCGGCCTCAGAATGACAGCTAAGAAAAAATCTTTTAAAACAGACAATTTCCTTAAGTCAACAGCATTGGCATTGATCGTAACAAATTATACCTCAATATCCGCTAAGCACCACTTGCTCATAGCCCACAAACAGACCGTAATGGCTAATGGAGCAAAGTATAAAAAGTTTAATCCCAGCATGGTAAAGGCAATAAAAGAAGCCGCGGAGCCCAAAATAAAGCCGTTATTTTCCATAAAAAATAACCACTTTATCTTTTGGGGGCGCTTGCTGTTTAATGAGAAAAAATAACCGGAATAAACCCCGGATACAAGCACTAACATAAAAAAGAAAAAATATAAATGATTACTAAAACGTAATTTGGAGGCAATAAATACAAAAAGATAATATGAAATACTGCTTAAGATAAGCAGCCTGCGCTCCCATTTTTTATTTTTTAACCAAATTCCGCAAACAGCGCCCATTATCCAAGCAAATACCATGCTTATATAAGAAATGTAAGAAGAAGACAAATTAAATGACATAATAAAAAAATACGAAAACTGCAAAAGAGCAAAATAAATTCCTACCAGCAAAAAATAACCAAGATTTATGATCATTTTTTCTCCTTATTGATGTTTCGGATTTGTCCCAAGGCTGTTGACTTACGCACATACTGTAGCAAAAAGACATTTTTTGTCTGTCATTCTGAGGCGATAAGCCGAAGGGTCTACTTGCTATGCGGGAGCAGATTCTTCGCTCCACTCCGTTTCATTTAAGAATGACAATATATTTGTGCTTGCCGGATTCTCAAATCCGGCAGTTTTAATATGTTTCGGGATGTCTCATCCCGAAACACCTGCGCTTGAAGCAATAATTTCGGGGTGGGACGCCCCGAAACATAACCCCATAGCCGACCTTAAGGTCGGCGTCTACGTAGTCGGCTTATTCCTGTACCCATATATACCCCGCTTGACTTGCCCTGTCAATAAAGACAGTATCTTTGGCAAGCAGCGCCGCATTGCGTATTAAACCATTACCTGCGGCGGCATCCGGCGGCAGGCTGGTAGTTATTGATATATAGTAGGTACCGGGGGCGTAGCCGTCATACCGCAATAGTTCCAGTAATGTATTATTACCTTCCGCATCAGTTAAATAACAGCGTAGTTGCATGTTATATAAATTATCCGGCTCGCCGGATATTGTAATCGCGGTATTTATCTTGATGGTATCGTTTGGGGTAAAATCCACTGTCATCTTACCGGAGCCGTCTTGACTGTAGAGTTGATTAACCTTTATTGCAGGTATTGTGCTTGCGGGTGTACCAATATATAGCTGAGCCGCCAGAGCGCTGCGCGAGATGATACCGTGTCCGGGACTTAATCGCGCTACATTTTGTATGCTGCCCTCACCCGGCATTACATCTGCCGGAATACTGCTTGTTAGTGAAACATAATAATTACCCGGGCTATAGTTGGTATACAACTGACTGCCCAGTAACACACTGGAACCGGCTGAATCGGTAAAATAATATTCTACCAGCATATTATATACCGTACCAAGGCTGCCTTCAATAGTAATAGCTTCATTTATTGTAATAGTGTCTTGCGGGTTAAAAATAACCTTCATATTTCCTTGACCGTCTTCGGAATAGATTTGTTTAATTCTTACCGCCGGCGCTATAGGTACAAACTCATCGGCGCCCATATCATAGCCTGCGCCCTGAGGCCGTACGTCGCCGTCTATATCAACAGCCGGACCGCCGCCGGCCGGATTAGCAGTATCTATACAGGGAGAACCGGCGCCCAGATGATAATAGCCGCTGCCGGCAAATAATGGGTCTGCGTCTATATTTCCGATACCGGCAGCCCCCCCTTGGATATCGGAATATGTAATATCTGTAGAGCTTAATATATCATATAATTGATCAGGATAATTATCCCAAAAAATACTGTTTGCCGCCGCTAAAGAAGATAATTGGTAATAAATTCCGCCGCCGCTGTTTGTTGCCGAATTATCGGAAAAGGTACAGTTAATAATGCTAAGATCGCCTTTATAGCAGTTGATTGCACCGC
>JAJRXT010000125.1 GCA_024276125.1 bacterium | reverse complement strand
ATCACTTTCAACTGCCAGCTTGACCGCTTGCTCCCTAAACTCCGATGTGTATTTCTTATTCTTACTCATTTGGACACACGCTCCTTAATTAAATCCCTAATGATATACGAATTTATGTGTCCAGAAAAGTATAACCACTCCCAAGCCTCCTAGTTTCCTCTGTAGGCACAAGAATTTTTTTGAGTAGGTTACGTTAATTCCGATCGGGCGGGCGGAAAATGGGCTGATGGTTATCGCCATTTGCACCCCTAAAAACAAATTAAGCCAGCTAACTCTATGAATTAGCTGGCTTAATTTATGGCGTCCCCAACCGGATTTGAACCGGTGTCGCCGCCTTGAAAGGGCGGTGTCCTAAGCCAAACTAGACGATGGGGACAAAAATTTTATTATCGTCCATTAGACTGGCACAATCCAAAATCAACAAAAATATTATAAGAAAAATTTCTTACTCTTATACGATAAATTCAGCACATAGAAAGCAGTAAGGTTATTTGATAGATGACAAGCAGTCCGTACAACATGCCAATGTTACTCATAATTCGCCTTATCTCAAATAAATTTTGGTGTATAAGTAATATAAAGAGACTTAATCCGGTGATCAGCAATTTGAAAAACAAACAATACCCATTACCCAAATCCAGCCAGAAATTCATTATTGGATTCATTTCTACAGCCCCGCAGCTGATAAGCTGAAATGTATAAAGTGCATCCACCCCAGAAAATGAACAGTTTTAAAGTAGAGGCAAATAGCTCTGATGTTTCTTCAATAGCAGTCATTACCTATCACCGTCCTTAGCGCAGCGAAAGCCGATATTACTAAGCCGCATACGCGGATTCTCCCCGCGGCGGGCAGTCGTCCTTAAGCTTACCGGATCATCAAACCATGAACCCCCGCGTAATGTCCGCAGTCTACCATTTTTGGGGCCTTTAGGATTTTTTAATACAGAGTTGCTGTAATAATCCTTCGCATAATAATCATTACACCATTCCCATACATTACCAGCCATATCAAAAACCCCGTAGCTGCTGGCAGCTAAAGGATAAGTCCCCACGTTTGCGGTTTTATTCAAGCCTGTCTGAGCGTTGTTGGCATAATCAGTATTCCATTTATCGCCCCAGGGATAGATGGTTGCACTCTTGCCTTTAGCGGCTTTTTCCCATTCGGCCTCAGTCGGCAGGCGTTTACCAGCCCATTTACAATATTCAAAGGCGTCCTTCCATGAAATCCCCACTACCGGCTGCATATCCCCGCCTAAACTGGGATCGAACGGATAAGACGGCTGACGATGCGTATCATAGAAGAAAAATTTACGGTATTCGGCATTGGTTACTTCATATTTATCAATATAAAAAGTATCCAGATAGACCTTATGCAAAGGTGATTCATCCGGCTCTGTACCCTCGCTGCCCATAATAAAATCTCCCGCCGGAATATAAGCCATATCAGCATCCCCTTCTTTATATTCCAACTCCGCTTTAATTATACTGGCTTTATTAGGCAGGATTTGTATGTTCTCCTGATATTCATTATATCCGGGTTTAGACAGCCTAATTGTATAATTACCCGGAAAAAGCTTAAGCTCCAGCGGGCTTTGCCCTTGTAATTTATCGTCTATCCATACATGTGCATTTATCGGAGTCGATATAATATTTAATTTACCGCTGGTGGCTTTTACTCCGTGACAGTCAGCGCCGCATTCCTCCTTAGATATATTCCCATTATAAGCCGGATGTAAAGGAACCAGCTCAACCTTAAGCCGCTCGGTCTTGTCCGCTGTAAGCTTTATTTGTTTAAACCAGGGTTTATGTCCTTTGAGTTCAATATGTACCTGATGTTCACAAGCCAGCAGTTCGGTTAATTTTAGGGGCGAGACCCCTTGTTTTTCATTATCCAGCCAAACCGCCGCCCCGGCGGGAAGAGTAATTATATCCAGATTACCAAACTGTGCATCAAGATTATATTCAACATCCTTTATTCTATCAGCAATTATTTCTATTGTAACCTCCAGTAAGGCATATCCGGGAAGCCGCAACTCGATTATATGCGTACCCGCCGGTATATTACTGATTAAACTGGGTGTTGTACCTTGCGGCACATCTTCGTTATCAAGATATACTTTAGCATCAGGCTGATTGCTGATAATGTATAATGCTCCTTGGGGGCGTGCCAGGCAAATACTTTCGCTAAACATTATCAGGCAGATAATAAGCGATACAATAAAGCAATAGCATTTTATTGTAAATGTTTTAGAAAATTTTGTATTCAATGTTTTAGAAAATATATTAGTTTTTACCAGCAGTGTCCGGTTAGGTTCTTGCATAAACTGCAAAAGGCTTTTTTTTAGTCCCCTCTCTCCTTGGAGGCTGTGTTGTAACTGAAAAAATGCTCTCAACCTGTCATTCCTGCGAAAGAAACAATCCATAAGTTACTAAAAATACTGGATTCCTGCCTCCGCAGGAATGACAGAATAAGGCATTTTTCAAATTATAGGCAGTTACGGCACAGCCTAAAAGGAGAGAGGGGTAATAAGGAACAATCTATTTGAAACTTACCGGAATTATTTATTTTTCCGATATGCAAAAACCTAACCGGACATTACTGAGTTTTTACCCGGATTATTCGGGTTTATAGGGGAAATCCATAGACCAGATATGCTGTCGGAAACTAAACAATAATTTGTTGCCATCCGGTGAGAGTACCGGTTTATCTCCAGATACAGTAAGCCGCTTGCGGTCGGCGCCGTTTTTATCGGCTGCCCATATACCGCCAGCGCTATACATTATATACTCTCCATCAGCAGACCAAGCAGGGGCTTCGGCATTTACCAGCAATAATTTAGGTTCTTTTTTCAAATCAAAAAGCCAGGTATCAAACAAAAGATTATTGGTATTTAATCTTTCTACCAATATACTTTCATTTATTTTAGAACATGCCGGATTGATAGCTTTTGTTAGTAAAGATTTTGCTTTTTTGCTTTTTATTTCTACACTCCAAACAGCGGAATCAGTATCAGTATATATAATATGTTTTCCATCTAAAGACCAACAAGGCATAAATCCTTTATCAGTCAGGCGTGTTTTTTTCAGCGTATCAATATCTAAAATCCAGATACCGGAATCCGTATAAACCAATCTATTGCCATCCGGCGAAATGCGGGGTGATTCTCCCGTTGCGCTAAGCTGTGTTTTTTCTTCCTTATTCTCGACATCCGTAATCCAGATACCGTCATCAACATAGGCAAACTGTTTGCTGTCAGTAAACCAACAAGCATCAGTTCCCTTAACCAGTTGCGTAAGCTTTATTTTATCACCGCTATCAGTATACTTAACCACCGGACGCGGGTATATCTTGACGCAAGATACATTAATTAAGATTATACATACAATCAAAATGTAATACAACAGGCGGTTGCGTATATTATCTGAATATATTGTAGACATATCTTCTCTTTTAATAAACATTTTTAAAATTGTATAGGAAATCCATTTTTTTGTAGCCGCAGGGGTTTTTAACCCGCCAGTGTACAAGCATAGTTGCTTAAATAACTATAATATTATCCAATACTGGCAACACTATAAACATAGAGCGATATCCGATAAAAAAGTTATAACGATATATGCAACTATGCTTAGTCGACCTAAAAATTAGCGGCTATCTATACTCAACCAGCTCATAAACAATGATTTTCAAAAGAACAAAAACATAATTTAACCACAGAGAACACAGAGAATTAACAAAAAACCTCTGTGAATCTCTGTGCCCTCTGTGGTTAATATTTATCGTTTAAAATCCGATAGTTATACCTAACTAGCTGATAAAACTAAAGGCATAACACTTTTATACAAATTTTATCTAATAATTTCTGATAGTTACAATTGTCAAAATTTTATAATTTCCTATACAGGAACATAAAGAGATTTTTAAATCAGGTTAAACCCTTTGTGTTCTTATGTGGTAAAAAAACTATTGCGGATTCACGAGATATGACCTTCTACAGTATATCAGAGTACAAACCACATAAATTTATCGCCGATAAGCAAAAGAATGCAGAATGAAACCATCATTGCGGCTTTAATATAATCCCAGGTAACAATCTTATAATCAAAGAAAGTCCGCAATACTCCGTCATAGCCCCGAGACAACATCGCCTGATAAATATGCTCCGCCTTCTCAAAGCTTCTGACCAAAAGCACGCCTACAAAATTCCCTATAGTTCTTACAGTATGCAGATTAGTCTTTTTTACAAAATTTCTGGCGGCCATAGCTTTGTTCATACGTCTTATTTCCATTAAAAATACAAAAACATAACGGTAAGTAAACAAAATCATCTGCACTACCATAGAGGGTACTTTAAGCCTTTCCATAGCCTTAAGTGAATCCGCAAAACTCGCCGTACCCATCATAATAACAATCAGCATAACAATAGATATAGCTTTAAGATACACCCTGGCGGCAATTAACAGCCCCTGGGCATTCCAGGAGAACATTAAGACCTTAACGCCCCCGCCACCAGGCATAGTTAAGGGAATAATAACAAAAAAAGGTAATAAAAATAAGGAAACAGGGATGAGACGTTTGGTAACAAAGGACAGCGGCAGGTGTGACAGCAACAACAAAACTACTGATAAACTTAAAGACAATGCAATAAAGGGCAGTTTATACAAACTAGCTATGGTTAATATCAGTACAAACATACAGAATATCTTGACCCTAGGGTCCCACCGATGAACGGGTGATTCTAAATGAGCATATTTGTCAATATCCGGATGCATCCAGCGCCCTTCCATCTAAAATTTCAGGTTTTACTTTAGTTAAAAACGAAGCCGCAAAACCAGTAACCGCTCCTTCAATAATCATTACCGGTATATGCGCCAACACAGCCACCTTGGCTACTCCCACAAATTCGTCTCCAGATAGCGCCAGCAATAAAGCCAAACAAATCCCTGCTAGAAAAATAGCTACAGCGCCGGCTATGGCTCCAAATATAGCTTCTCCATACTTCATGGAAAAATTTTTTCTCAGATTAAATATACCGTATGCAATAAGCGCCGGAATTCCCATCATACAGGCATTAGCCCCCAGCGGGGTAATCCCCCCATGCTGAAACAATAATGCATGTAAGGTCAAGCCTACCATTATGGATATAAAGGCGCTCGTACCCAAAACTACTCCCACCAGACCCAACAATAAGAGATGCACGCTAGTAGGACCCAAAGGAACATGAATTAAAGATGCCACAAAAAATATAGCAGTAATTACCGATACTTTGGGCAGCTCATCGGTACGCATTTTTTTTAAAGAAAAAGCAGCGAGCCCGGCAGCCACTACATATCCGCCAACCCACACTTGCGGGGTTAGCACCCCTTCTGATATATGCATATTATGTTACTCCTAATTATAACAAAATACAAGATTTTTTTATTTGTACATCAGGGCTGTTAATTTCTATAATTGTCATTCTGAACACAGAGAAGCGCAGTGAATAATCTATCTCCATATGCGAGTAGATTCTTCGGCCTTCGGCCTCAGAATGACAGAGTACGAACTGTTGTAAAAGTAAACCGCCCTGTCTGTTCTATAAACGTGTTTTCTTATTTCTTTTTACTCGTAAATTGCAAGATAAGCGCCGTAAGACCAAAGATAAAACCCAGTCCACCAAGTACGCCGGCCATAGGAAGCGGTTCTTTTTTAGGAGCATGCCGCCTGCGGGCGGACGTTTTCTTTACAGAGGTTTCTTTTTCAGTATTAGCAGTTGAGGATGTATCTATTGAGCCTTC
Source organism: bacterium (assembly GCA_024276125.1). Lineage (GTDB taxonomy): Bacteria > SZUA-182 > SZUA-182 > SZUA-191 > JAJRXT01 > JAJRXT01. The sequence continues at coordinate 9,027 of JAJRXT010000125.1, read as the reverse complement.
ATCCTCATCACCCGCGAGTTCTGCCGCACTAATTACAAACGAATTCTTATGCCCCATTGTAGCAATAAGTACAATTTTCAGATCATCTTGTTTGGGTATCTTAAAATCAAACAGTCCTTCTTTATTGGTTTTTCCTTCTAAAAGTTTATTTTCCTGACTGTCATATACCTCAACTTTACCGTCAATCACCTTTCTGCCGTCGGGAAAGTAGCTTTCCGTGAATACTTTTCCTTCTTCAGCATAGGCAAATATATTTACTTTATGCGCATAAGCCGGCGTAACTATTGATACCAATAACCCCAAAAGACAAATAAGCGTAAAAAAACTGCCAAATTTTTTTCCCATTCTAAATGCTCCTTTAGTTAATACGATTTGATGCGAATATAAGGGCAATGTTGTTGACTTAAAGGGATTGTCATTCTGAACGGAGCGAAGAATCTACCCGCATATGAAGGCAGATTCTTCACTCCACTTCGTTTCGTTCAGAATGACGGCTACCTTAAGTTAACAGCATTGGGGGATAAGCCCTGCCCCTTGGCAATAAGACCAATGAACTCTGCGTTATTGCAGGTCTATGGTTTTCACCCAGTATACGCCGCCGATTTCAATATCTTTACCCTTGATCTTCTTAGAAGATGTACTCAAAGCGGCAAATCCCCACCAACCGGCTTTTGGCATAGCATAGCTGAATACGCCGTTTGCGTCGGTTTTTACTACCTGAGTAACATACGGATCAGCAGGCGGATTTATTTTAGTTTTAGCTCCCGGATATTCGTTTAGGAATTCTATTTCAACATCTGTATTAGGCGCTATTTTACCGTTAACCAAGACTTTACCAGTAAATGTATTACCGCTCCACAGGCCGAAAGGACGGGTAAGCGGAATAATTTCAGTCTCCAATCCAACAGGCTTATCCCAGCCTTCTTCTTCGCCGAAAGCGCTCAAACAAACTTTGGTGTAATGAATAATGTAACAATCTTCAGCCGGTTCCCAGTAAGGAGCAGGCGCCATATAGAAGGTATATACGCCGGGACGTTTAATTTTGTAAGTGGTTTCCCAAAAGGTAAAACTCTTATTTTGATCTGGAGCTTTTCCTTTGGTAGCTTTAAGCGTTCCTAATAAGTCGGTTTTCTTACCGCCGGCGACCACCCCGAATTGTTTGGGTTTTTCCATTTCCATATAGTGTAGCTCTACAGGGTGAATAAATTTGGTCTCCAGTTTAATTTTTTTACTATCGCCTTGGCTTATAATATCATCAGAAGGGGTAATTACTCCAAAATGAGCTTGTGCATTATTCGTAAAATTACACATAACCACTAATAAAGCAATTATAAAACAAATCGGTTTAAATTTCCACATTTCTAGTTTCTCCATAAATTTGAATTATTTATATACCCATAATAGGGTACAAGTTTTTATCGTTTAATTACCTTGTCTTAGCCTGTCATTCTGAGGCCGAAGGCCGAAGAATCTGCCCCCCCCGTAACAGCGGGTGGATTCTTCATTCCGCTTTGCTTCATTCAGAATGACAGCGTTCTTAAATCAACAGCATTGCCGAATCATGAGCGGGGACAAGGGTCTACAAACCCCCGCCGCCGCTACAACAGGTACGGCGGATGTTGTATTAGAACAACAGACTGACGCCCCAAAAAAGCGCAAACCAAAAACCAAAGAACATAAAAATAATGAAAAGCCAGCCAAAACTTATTTTAATAATCTCCATAATCCAGATAACCTCTTATTATTTTGTTACGTTTTTTTTTGTCTTTCTTAAGGCGCCATTTTACATTAAAAGAAATTGATCTGGGCGCGCGTACCGAATACCCAGATATCATCCACATTGGCAATACCGGCCGGATTACTGATAAACTGCACATCCGGTGAAATGCTGATATTATCATTTACCGCTATGCTGTAATATAGTTCCAGCTCTTGTTCATCATCTACATCAATGCCAAAATCCTCCAATCCCTGCCAACCGGGATGCTCGTTGTTTATTATAGCCTCGCCGTAGGCAATACCGATTACATCGTCAGGACGCCCCCAAGCCTCGCCGGATACTTGAGCGCCGGCGCTCCAAGCGGTTTCGACTGCATAAATACTGTCATCGGCAGCGCCGATACGACCAAATACAGTAATTCCACCGGGTAGTTCCTGATCGGCGCTGATACCATAACCTGAGCCATAGTCTTCCTTGTCGCCGGTTTCAAAATCTTCATGATCCTTATCGCTTAACCAACCATAAAGACGATAATGACCCTGTAAACCTGCGATTTGGGGCATGAGATTTACTTCCAGCATACCAAAACCGCCATCAAAGATATTATCCCATTCGCCGCCGGCATCAGCTACGCCCAGATTGATCTCTACAATATCGGCGGGAGCCAGAGTAACTCTTACTCCAAGGCCGTTATCATCAGGAAAATCAACAGTTAAATTATTTATAAAACCGCTGGACATAAACTGAGCGGTCTCATCATTAGCCACTTCATTGGCTTCTAAGTAATTGGTTAAATCAATCTTACCCACAGTTACCGTAAGCAGCTCATCAAAATAGCTTCCTTCAAACCAGGCTTCCAGAATATGTACATCCGATTCACCCGATTCACCAAAACCAATGGCATCATCATTGGTGCCATGCAGCAGTCCCAATCCCAATTCTTCGGCTATAGCATCAGGTAATTCATCCACTGATACGCCCAGCTCATCAGCCAATGCGCTTTGGCCAGCGCTGTCTAACCCGCTAATTACGCTGTTGGATACGCCGCTATTGATACCCTCTTCAATGGCAGCCTGCACGCCGTCGCCGGCTCCAGCTTCTAGGAACACGGTAGCTAAATGGTTATTGGCAATCGGAAATTCAATAACCAGGTCCATAGAGCCTGTGGCATATGTTTTGCCCTCATAATCCCAATCATTATCATTCCAATATGGGGTATCGCCGGAACCCTGGATTACTCCCGTCAACCCGCCGGTTATATTAATTTCAGTAAGCGGGTGGTCAGGGTGACGCTTATGCCCTAAAACCACTGCTTCCAATTCTTTTAGTCTGGCCTCTAGTTCCTCGTTAGTGGCTGCATTAGCTGAAGATGCGCCGCCAAAAGAATATCCCAAAGCCAGTCCAATAGCCAATAGACAGGCTATCAGAAATTTCTTTTTCCTCTGTTTGTGCATAAAAATTCCTTTCATAATTACTCTTTCCAGTACTCTTTCCTGTACTGTTTTTTTACTCTTTCCAGTACTCTTTCCTGTACTGTTTTTTTACTCTTTCCAGTACTCTTTCCAGTACTGTTTTTTTACTCTTTCCTGTTCCTGTTTTTATTCTTTTATAAGTTTTTCGATTTATACCCTCCTTGTTTAATGTTTGTTAAGTTAGCCCGAATAATTTGGGAGTTAATGTGAGGCAAAGATTATACTTTTGAACTTATAGGTATTTTTTACGAAAACATAATTATTGGGTTATTCAGCATTTTTTTGCTGCATACGTTTATAAAATATGCGGGGTAGCGGAAATTCTTATGCTGATTGGCTTGCGTTGCTATTAGCGCTATTAACCGGAATACACAGCGAGTCGTAATAACTAAGTTTTACCAGCAGGGTCATGTTGAAATGTTCTATATCAAAGAGGTCTTCATTTTGGGCGATTGTTATCATTTTAACCAGGCACTGATTCATTTCCTTAAAATATTCTTTTTCTTTTTTGCTGGCGGTTTTTTTAAAGATTTTATTTTTTAATTCATGTATTTCCTGCCAGGAGCCTACAAGTTCGTCTTTTAAAGTAAGTCGAATAGCCTTTCCCACTGTATTGTTGTAAAAAATAAACACCGCCCGTCCGCATTGTTGAACAACTAAAGTGCCGTTCTGCCAAGAACAACCGGTAGTCATACGTACAGCATCCTCACAGCAGCTATTCTCCTGCATTACCACAACCAACTCATCTTCTTTGGTCAAGGGATCTATTTCAAACTTGTCTATTACCAACAAAGAAGCCCGATAACCTACAGCCAATCCAAAACAAATATGCCCATGTTCTTGAGCGATTTTCTCAAGCCCGCTCATGATATCTGCGGTCAATTTAAAAACACCTCCTTGAACCCCGAATAATTAAGGGGTTAGCAAGCATAAAAAAAGCCATGAAAATACATCCCATATTTATCAAGGATGAAAAAACCTTCATGGCATTATAAAACACAAAAAAGGCCACGAAAACTCTAATGTCAGCATACCTGCTTACTTTAGAGCCTTCGTGGCCCTTTTATCTCACACCTACATTTTTTTATCTTGGCTTCAAGCCAAAATTAATTTGTTCTCTTTTAAAATACCGCTAGTTTTGTAAGTTGTCAAGAAAAAAATTATCAGCGATCGCCGTTTATGCTTATCGGGTAAGTCTTAAGATACATTAGATTGTTTGAGCAGAGCCAGTTTAATCAGCCTATAGACTTGATTGTCAAATAAAAGCCCCACATGCCCCACCCCGCATACTATTTTATTTTCAGCATTAGCAATAGATAAAACAGCGCTTTCCTGCGGGATAACCAGCTCGTCAAAATCCGAATAAATTGAGGTAACCGCTATATTTTTAAGCTTATCATCATACTTATTACTCATCTGTTTAAGCAATAGACTGCCCGGGCGCATCTGCCTGCCGCAATGACAAACGGCAAATGACCATAGCTGGCTGCCTGCATACGGAGTACCCAGAGTAATTAGGCGCTCTACATGCTTATAGCCGCCCAGTTCATTAATATAATAACGGCTTATTAATCCGCCCATGCTATGTGCTATTATACTTACTTTAATTTGTGTCTCATTACTAATATCGTCAACAAACCGACTAAGCATACGGGCAAAAAATTCTATACTCTCTTTTGGAGGATAGTAATCAAACAGATAAACTTGTTTATAACCCGAGAGCTTAAGCCGCTGTTTTAAAAACCACATTACCCCGCTGCGCATCATATAGCCGTGTATCAGAATAATAACAGGCTCCTTATTGCTGGAGTGAGGCGGATTTTTTTTATATAAACCAATTTTTTTTGCAAACATAAACAAATAGCTTGAAAACAACATGATAAGGTGGATAAGCAAATAAATATATTCGATGAAAAAATATAATACAGGTTTTAGGCCGGTTTGATAAATTGTGCATCCTCTACTTAATTCAGGATGATTGCTGCGTTCAAACCAGCGCAAGGCATAGGCCAGCAACAAATAGAAAAAGGATACAATTAATATAATAGATAATAACCGCATTTGTCTTTTTTCGGAGAATTTAATGGTTGTAGAATGGGCGTCCATTGCCTTGAAACGTATGGCTGCGTCTTTGTCTGTAGTCATTAATGCGTCTTAGCCGTTCTTTATTATGTGCATCGTCATATTTTAAATGGGATTGGAATTTGCTTAGGTCCCGCATCATTTTTTTCTCTTTTTCTTTTCCTTCAACCAGACTGGCGCATTTGATCATTTTTTTTCCATACAGCGGATTCCCCGTTTGATTCTCCTCTTGCAGCCAATAGCCCGGATACATCGGGCAATAATAAATTAGCAGTTTATCCTCTATGTCAGCGGGAGCGCCGAATTTTTTTACATACAAAATAATAGGTCTACCCAGTTCGACAAAATCTTTTCGTATTATATTTATATCTCCTTTAGTCAGTTTATAGGCATGTTGACCGGCGCCTCTTATAAGGCTGTATTTTTCGTGGTTTTCCGGTTTTCTTGTACGGAATTTTCTGCGTATCATGTTGGTCTTTTCAGCTTTCTTAGCTATATCCAGAGCAAGTTCACTTACGCCGTCCAAGGAATCGCCGCTTAATTTTTTTCTGATTTTTAAGTAATCGGTTATAATTTCTGCCATAGCGCTTTGATAATAATCTTCTTGGATATTTTCTTCATTTTTTTGTAAGCTATGCGCTTTTGTCACCCGAAGCGTTAAAAAGAACAAACAAATCATACATATCATCCCACACATCTTACTTGCCTTTAACGTCACTTTGCATCTCCTTACTTTGTTCATTGTAAATTATGTTTTATCTTTTATATCAACAGTATACGCGTTATATTAATTTTGTTGGCGTTCTTCTGCCGCCAAACCGGCTTGTTAGTATAATATAATATATTTTTTTCATTGACAAAGCAATACGCATAGTTTAACATATGATTCATTCTAAAACTGAACATTTATAACTACCATGTGATTCAATAATCAAAATAGTAAGGAGGTGAAAAGATGAGAAAGGTGTTTTTACTGATGGTGGGAGCGTTTTTACTGATGAGTTCCCTTGTGTATGCCGGTCCGCATGATGATTGTACTTTATGTCATGGCGTACATAGCGGTCAGGGTCCAGTAATCCTGACAGAAGCTCCCAATTACACAACAATCAATCCTAAAACAGGTAAACCAATGAAAAGAATTGGCGCTCTTTGCTTGGCCTGCCACGCTGAAGAGCCTGACGGAGCAGGATATAGACCGGTTGATTTAAACCATACTCATCCTGTAGGTTTTAGGCCAGATCCCACTAAAGTGGTATTGCCGGCAGAATCCAGGGGATTCCCGGGTGAGGAAGAAGATTTAACCTGTAACGGTTGTCATAATCAGCACCCCTCAAATACCAATTATATGTATCTACGTTGGCCGAGTGATGACGGAGGCGATTTATCAAAATTTTGCGTTCATTGTCATCCGAAACAATCTAATGAAGAGATCAAACGAGAAGCAGGAGTACAATAAGGCAAGCAGCAAATTGTAGATGCCGGTTAAGTTAAGTGTTAAATTATGCAGTAAGATAGCAGGAGGCGGTAATAAAAATCTGCCTATATGGGCTCGGTAATCTTAAATGTTTACCGAGCCCCTTTTATTACTAAGCGGTTGTGTCGTAACTTGGGAACCACTCTTATTTTGTTATTCCTGCAAAGAGGCTGTGTCGTAACTGGAAAAACTACCCTTTTTCTGTCATTCCTGCGGAAGCAGGAATCCAGTCTTTTAAAGCAACTTATGGATTCCCTCTTTTGTGGGAATGACAGAAAAATACAGTTAAAACATTGCTTATTAAGCATTAAAGCATAAGGTTGATATGTCTAATAGAAAAGATAATTCAAAATATAAGCTGGCGATTGGCAGTGATCACGGAGGCTGGGATTTAAAGGAATACATCAAAAAATTCCTGGCCGATAAGGGTTATGATTTTGTAGATGTAGGGACGGCAGATTGTGAATCAGTAGATTATCCGGATTATGGCGCTTTGGTTATAAATACGCTCTTGCAAAATAAGGCGCAGCGGGGTATACTAGTGTGTGGTACGGGTATAGGCATGTCCATTGTGGCTAACAAGTACCCGGGGGTCCGCGCCGCATTATGTTATGATGAATTTACAGCCCAAATGAGTCGGGAACATAATAATTCTAATGTATTGGTATTGGGCGGGCGAATAATAAAGCAAAATATGGCGGCTAAAATATTGCAAACATGGTTAACTACTGAATTTACAGGTGGCAGGCATAGCCGGCGGTTGGATAAAATAACTAAAATAGAACAGGAAATATGTACCAAAAAAGTAAACAACTAAAAACAAATACTCTACAAAATGTCGATCCGGATGTTTTTAAACTTTCAAACCAAGAACTGGCTCGACAAAGAAATAATATAGAATTAATAGCATCTGAAAATTTTGTCAGCCCAGCGGTGTTGGAAGCTCAAGGCTCAGTATTAACTAATAAATATGCGGAAGGATATCCCAATAAGAGGTATTATCGGGGATGCGAGTATGTAGATACTGTAGAGCAATTGGCGATTGACCGTGCAAAAGAGCTGTTTGGCGTAGAGCATGTAAATGTTCAGGCGCATTCCGGCTCACAGGCTGATTTGGAGGTATATGTCGCCCTGTTAAATCATGGCGATACGGTATTGGGGATGAGTCTGGCGCACGGCGGTCATTTAACTCACGGCTCTCCGGTTAATTTTTCCGGCAAGTATTTCAACTTTATTCCTTATGGGGTAAGTCGGGATACAGAGCGAATTGACTGGGATGGACTAAGGCGCTTAGCCAGAAAACATAAACCTAAGATGATCATAATGGGAGCCAGCGCCTATCCGCGAATTATAGATTTTAGTATTGCAAGAGAAATAGCTGATGAGGCGGGCGCCTGTATTATGGCGGATATTGCCCACATTGCCGGTCTGGTGGCGGCGGAAGAGCATCCCTCGCCAGTACCGTATTGTGAAATTGTAACCACTACTACGCATAAAACCCTGCGCGGCCCGCGCGGCGGTATAATAATGTGTCGCAAGGAATTCGCAAAAGCCATAGATAAGGTGGTATTTCCCGGTATGCAGGGCGGCCCCCTAATGCACGTAATTGCCGCAAAGGCGGTTTGTTTTAAAGAGGCTGCAACACCGGAATTTAAACAGTATCAGCATCAGATCGTACAAAATGCCAAGGCATTGGCCGAATAAATGATGACTAACGGATTCAGGCTGGTATCAGGCGGTACGGATAACCATTTGATGCTGGTAGATTTAACGCCGCAGAACTTAACCGGTAAACAGGCGGCTATCGCTCTACATAAAGCGGGTATTACAGCTAATAAAAATGAAATACCATTTGATACAAAAAGCCCGTTTATTACCAGCGGAATAAGGCTGGGTACTCCGGCGGTTACCACTCGCGGTATGAAGCAGGCTGAAATGAAAATTATTGCTAATCAGATCAGTCGTGTGTTAAAAAATATAGATGATGAGACTGTTTGTAATCAGGTAAAGCAGGAGGCGCAAGAGCTTTGTTCCCAATTCCCCTTGTACAGTGATTTTTAGCGCGTATTATCTATTTAATAACTCATGTTACGCAAAAAAAATAAAAATCTTACCGTAGGGTGGATTAAGGGGTCTTTTATAAAAGCTCTTCTTACATATTTATAGAGCGCCAAACAGCCGGTAAGCTACCCCGAATCCGCCACTCTCTGTAAAAGTAAGTATGGTGGATCCGCAACTGTCAGAAAACGTAATCTAAGCATATTTCTTTAGCCTCTTTT